>CAZLSW010000035.1:0-30125 GCA_964562375.1 uncultured Muribaculaceae bacterium
AACCACCTAAATCAACACATTAAAAATTCGGCTCTAAAAAGTGACGAAAACAGGCCGGCACGGGTGTGACCGACGCCACCAACTATGCTGTTGTCGACCGTTTCGACCAAGGGCAGTATGCCGCCGGCACCTCCCTGCTTGAGAGCGCATGGGACGCCTATTACGTGTGCATCTACCGCTGCAACGCCCTGCTCCATTACGACGAAGAAGGCACTATTGAGTGGACCAGCGACGACACCCGGGCCCGCATCCTGGGCGAGGCTCGCGCACTGCGCGCCCTGTGCTACTTCGACATGGTGAGAATGTGGGAGAACGTGCCCCTGATCACCGATCCCACCGAGGACGCCAACATGCCTCAGGCCGATCCTGACGATGTGTACGCCTTGATTGTCGACGACTTGAAATATGCCGCCGAGAATATCCCCGCCAACGCTTATCCGAAATCGAACATGGCCCTTAACGACGGCCGCGTTACCCGCTACGCCGCAGAGGGTATCCTCGCCCGTGTGTACTTGTATTATACCGGTTATTACGGCAAGGATCTCGCCAACTTGACCAAGAGCGAGGTTGTCAATTACCTCGACGACATCATCTCCAGCAACGAGTATGCGCTCGTTGACAACTTCGCCGACCTGTGGCCCGCGGCCTCCAGCGTGTCGATGACCGACTCGGAGCAATGGGATCCCGAGAAAACAACCTACAAGGAGCTCAACTCGGAGGTAATCTTGCAGATGAAGTTCAACTACACCGACAACCGCTATAACGACTCCGAGGGTTATGACGGTAACCGCTGGCTCGTGATGATGGGCTTGCGCAAGGCCAATTTCTCGCCCTACGCTTACGGCTGGGGAATGTGCACCGTCAACCCCGCTACCGTCAAGGCTTTCAACGAGCTTGATCCCCGCCTCAAGGCCTCGATTATCGACATGGAGGGTGAAGGCATCACCTCGACAATCGACATGGACGAGTTCCTGCGCGACCAGCGTGAGTACACCGGCTACGCTGTGAAGAAGTACACCCCGCTCTGCTACTACGATGGCGTAAGCGCCGTGCCCGAGCACGCCTCCACCTCAGCCGTGCAGGAGTACCAATATCAGCCGTTCATCGTGCTGCGCTATGCCGACGTGCTGCTGATGGCCGCCGAGCTTGGTGGCACCCCCTCGATGTCGGCCCAAAGCTGCCTCAACGCTGTGCGCGACCGAGCCGGCCTCTCACACATAAGCGTCACGCAGGACAACATCATGAAGGAGCGCCACTACGAGCTGGCATTTGAAGCCATCCGCTACTGGGATCTCCTGCGCCAAGGCGTGAACACCGCCGCAAACGCTATCGCCATCTCAACTACCGTGCAAACCGCTGGCACCGATGTCAACTACACCATCCAGGCCGCTAACATCACCTCCAAGCGTGGCCTGATGCAGATTCCCCAAAATCAAATAACCCGCTCCAACGGCATCCTTAAGCAGAATCCCGGTTGGTAAACACTTGATTAACCATGCGACTTTTACAATATATCACAATAGCTGGAGCGGCCGCATTGATGTGCGCTTGCTCCCCGGACACCTACGAATTGGTGACCGAAAACATTACCCCGGGCGACCTCGTGGAGGGTATCGCATATAGCGTCACCGCCGACGAGGAGAACCCCAATATCATCCACTTGCGCTCGCTGATGCCTACAAGCTACTCGGTGCAGTGGCAACACCCCCAAGGCTACTCCCAAGACCGTGAACTCGATCTGAAAATCGCCTTTGACGGCACTTATGAGGTGACCTTCGGCGTGCAGACGCGCGGCGGCATGGTCTACGGCGAGCCTTACACCTTCTCCATCGACCAGATGTGCACCGATTTCGTCACCGGCGAGATGTGGGAGATGCTTACCGGCGGCGTGGGACAATCCAAGACCTGGATTCCTGACGACGGCTCCTATGGCCTGGCTCACGGCTACTATACCTGCCTCGACCCCACCGTCACTTATCTTAACATGACCCGTGACGAAGGAAAATACGACTGGTATGCCACGCCTACTTCCCTCTCATGGTGGCTTCCCGCCAACGGAGACGTGGGTATCACCGACGACGACCTCGCTGGCTCGATGACATTTGGCCTCGACGGCAAGGCCTCGCTGAGCGTCACCACCGTTTCGGGCGGTATCGCCTCTACCAAGGAGGGCCTATTTGACATGAATACCACGGGCCACACCATTTCGGCCACCGACGTCGAGTTCCTCCACGCTGCTTGGACCAACGGCAAGTGTGTCGACTTCTCCAAAGGCTACCAGATTCTGGTGCTCACCGACAACCAGCTGATGATCGCCAACCTACGCGACGAGGCCCTCTCGGGTGAAAGCCCCTGCCTCTACTGCTTCAACTTTGTAAGCAAGGATTACGCCGACAACTATGTGCCCGAGGAGAACATCGACACCACTATCGATCTTCCCGACGGTTGGGCTTCCCTGCTGACCACCCAAAATAGCTATTGCTCGTGGAAATTGGACGACGACGTACCGTTCGACTGGACCGACCTTGGCGGCAACCGCAAGCACTCCTACGCTTCACAATCCGATTACCCGGCCGCTTATCGCGCATTGAGCAGCACCTTGGAAGGCTTCTCCTTCAAGTGCGCCACCCCAAGCATCGACGGTTACGAGGTGACTCTTCCCAGCGGTGACAACGTTACCGGCGCCTACTCGATCTCCTCCAGCGACCAGACGGTATACTTCTCCAACGGCTTGGGCAACACCCAATTGGCCCGTACCGAGGTGTATATCCATGCCAACGACGACAACACCCTGCGTGTGCTTGGAGTTGAATCCGACAACCTTGGACGCGTGAGCGACCTGTGGCTCGGCTCCGACGTGAAGGACATCAGCGGCCAAACCACTATGTACCTGGCTTACCACTTCGTGCCCGACTACGGCACCACCGAGGCTAAGTCGTACAAGGCTCAGCTCCACTACTTCAACATGGATTGGACATTCCTCGACTCCGACGACCTCTACTTCAAGAACGAGGGCACTTACACCATCTACCTCTATGGCTCGGACGCCAACTGCCAAGGCGTGTACTTCGACATCTATGAGTTGCTGGGCGACTACCCCAACTGCGACGTGGCCATCACCGATATCAAGGTTGACGGCACCTCCATCGCCTTCGACGACTCGATTATCGACCGTTGCACCGGCGACGAGGCCACTACGGCCCGCCGTTACATCGTCAATCCCTGGAGCGGCGACGCAGGCTCGGCCCAGTATCAGAGCTTGATGAACTTCTCCTCGAATATCGCGATCACTTTCAAAGTAACATTCGACACAGGCTCGGCCTTCGTCAACTAAACCATCAAAAACAATGAAAATCAAGCATATATTGCCAGCATTGTGCATGGCTTTATCACTGGTGGCCTGCAACGATGACGACGTGAATATCTACACCACGCCTATCGTCAGCGACATCACCACAGGCGACGCTACAGTGACGGCCACCACCGCCACCGTCACCGGCACGGTGAAAGATCTCAGCTCGCAGAGCGACGCCGCCTATGCCGTAGGCGCGGTCTACTCCACTTCGGCCGACGATCTCCAATCCTCGGGCACCAAGGTGACCGGCGATTACGACAACGGCACGATCACCACCACCCTTTCGGGGTTGCAAAGCGGCGTTACCTATTATTACGCCACCTTCGTGACCCTGCAGGGCCAGTTAACCGTCTATGGCGAGACCAAAAGCTTCTACACCACCGATTCGTCGGTGGGCACTCCCGAGGCCGCTTCCGTGACCATGAGCACGGCTATCCTCGGTGGCACCCTTAACGGCGTGAACGACAAGATTCAGGACGGCTCGCTGGAATACGGCGTGCTACTGGCCGACACCGAGGCCCATCTCTCTACCGATCATGCCTTGACTTTGGCCGCCAGCGGCAGCTCCAACGCTTTCACCGTTTCGGCTTCCGAGTTGCTCCCCGCAACAACCTACTATTACACGGCTTACATGGTGTTGAATGGCGAGAAGGTGTACGGCAACGTGCAAGAGTTCACCACCCAGGCTCTCAACTATGTGATCCCTGAGGATCGCAACTCCACTCCCGACGGATTCGTGGATATGGGTACCGATGAATGGTGGTCGGCCTACGACCTTGGCTCCAACACCATCAACACCGCTGGTGGCCTGTACGGCTACGGCGACCAAATGAAGGGCCTGTGTCGCTCCACCTATTCAGGCGACTACTACAATGACGATCTCGCCACGTCGGCTACCTCTCTGGGCGCTATCTCGGGAATGGGCCAAATTCCCTCCTACGACCAATGGGTGGCGCTGTTGGAAGTGTGCGATGTGGAGAACGCTGAGGTGAACGGTGTAGCCGGGGTGAAACTCACCTCCACCGTTACCGGCAACTCGCTCTTCTTCCCCGCCGCCGGCCTGCGCCACGGCTCTACCGTAAGCCAAGAGGGCACGATTGCCGCCTACTGGACCGGCACACCCTACGAGGGCGACAGCAACTACGCGTGGGCAGTATACGTAGGCACTTCTACTCCCACGCCTAACGCCATCACCGCCGGCCTGGCAATCCGCACGGTTATCGCCAAGCCCGCTGAAGTAGAGCCTGAGCCCGAACCCGAGCCGGAACCCGAAGGCGACTACATCGCCACGTTGACCTACTTCAACCAGAGCTGGAGCTTCTTCTCATCGCCGGCCACGGGCGTTTACGAGGGCGAGTATACCCTCACCATCACCGGCGAGGACAACGACCCTCAGGGCGTGTATCTCGACATCCCCGGATTGCTTGGCGACCACCCCAACTGCGATATCACCATCACCGACATCAAGATTGACGGCGTGTCGATCGACTTCGACGACACTATCATGGAGCGCTGCGCCGGCGATGACCCCGCTACCGCCCGCCGTTATATCGTCAACCCATGGAGCGGCGACGCTGGCTCGGCACAGTATCAGTCAGCTTTCGCCCATAGCTCCTCGGTGGCTGTGACTTTTAACATTGTTTACGACAACGGAACACCTTTCACTGAATAACCCATGAAACCGCTAAATATCTTTTTGGCTCTTTGCGCAATGCTGCCGATGGCTGCATGCAGCGATGACGACACCTATGAGCCCTCGGGACTGTCCACGGCGTTCACCGTGTCGACCAGCGACCTTACATATCTCAAGACCGAGCATACGATTACCGTGTACGTGCAGGCCCCCGCGCAGCCCTCGGTGAGCTCCGACGTCTCTTGGCTAACGGTGACCTCCCCGATGCTCAACGACCAATCCAAGCGCATCTATCGCTTTGACGTGACTGCTGCGGCCAACGACACTCACGACCAGCGAACGGCCCAAATCACCGTCACCCAGGCTTCCAACAAGGCTACTATAAACGTCACCCAACGCTACGCCGACGGTATCCTCGTCGACGCCGTTTCCACCACCGATCCGTTCTCGGCCGACGGTGGCACACTCACCGTGTCGATCCAGGCAACTGGCGAGTATACCTACGAGCTCCCCTACTGGGTAACCGAGCAGACTTCCCGCGCGATGGCTACCACAAGCCACACGTTCACAATCGCCTCCAATAACGGCAACGCCCGCTCGGCCGACATCGTGTTTACTCTGGTTGACGACGCTTCGCTGTCGGCTACCGTTTCCCTGTCGCAGCTGATGTCGCAGGCATCCACGGGCAAAACCGCTTCCGCGGTTGCCTCGCGCATCTACGCTGGCTGGAACCTCGGCAACTCCATGGAGGCCACTGGCGGCTCCGAGACCTCTTGGGGCAACGTCAAGACCACCAAGGCGCTGATCGACGTGGTGAAAGCCGCTGGCTTCAACGCCGTGCGCATCCCCTGCTCTTGGGACCAATATATCATCGATCAGGAGAATTACACCATCGATCCCGCATGGCTTGCCCGCGTGGGTGAGGTAATCGACTATGTGGTCAACGACGACATGTACGCCGTGCTCAACATCCACTGGGATGGCGGCTGGCTCGAGGAGAACGCCAACGCCACTGCTCAGGCCGAGAACGTGAAGAAGCAAAAGACCTTGTGGACCCAAATCGCCACCGCTTTCGAGGGCTACGACGACCATCTGCTGTTTGCGGGCTGCAACGAGGTGCGTAATACTTCCGGCTCGGGTTGGAATATGCCCACGGCCGAAGAGGAGGGTGCCTTGGAGGCTTATCTGCAAGCTTTCGTTGACGCTGTGCGCGCCACTGGAGGCAACAATGCCCAGCGCAACCTTATCGTGCAGTGCTGGTGCTGCAACGGCTGGCGCGCTCTCGACGCGCTGACCATGCCCACCGACGTTGTAAGCGACCACCTGATGATGGAGATGCATTTCTACGACCCCTCGGCAATGACCCATGAGGGCTCCACCACCAAGTGGGGCTACCGCGCGGGCTACGTTTCCACCAACGATGGCTTGCAAGAGGATTATGTCGACTCGTTCTTCTCGCAGATCAAGGCTAAGTACACCGACCAGGGTATCCCTGTAATCCTTGGCGAGTACGGCACCTGCTGCTGGAGCACTTCCGACGCTGAAATCATGGAGTCGCAGGCCTACTATCTGCGCTATGTCACCGCAGCCGCTAAGCGCAACGGTATGGTTCCCTTCTACTGGGATAACGGCAATCCTGGCGTAGGCTCCTTCGGAATTATCAATCGCGGGGCTCTGGCCGTGGGGCTCCCCCACTTCGTGGAGGGTATCATGGCCGGCGCCGCTGAGGGACAATATCCATTTTAAGGTAAAAATTAAGGTTTGTAACAATGGATGTTGCTCTCTCCCCTGAGTACACCGCGACGCTCCCCAAGAGCGGAAGCAAAGGCTACCTCTACGGCATCGTAGGGGTAGCCGTACTTGGCGGTTTGCTGTTCGGCTACGACACTGCTGTGATCTCGGGTGCCGAGAAGGGCTTGCAAGCCTACTTCCTCGGAGCCAAAGATTTCGTCTATACCGACGTGATCCATGGCGTTACCTCGTCATCGGCGCTGCTAGGCTGTATTATAGGTTCGGCCTTGTCGGGCTTTTGCGCGTGGCGATTCGGACGCAAAAAATCACTCTTGTTGGCCGCCGCGCTTTTCTTGGTGTCGGCTTTGGGTAGCTTTATGCCCGAGTTCCTGTTCTTCGAGAAGGGAAGGCCCACGTTCTCGCTCCTCATCGCTTTCAACCTCTATCGCATCATCGGTGGCGTAGGCGTTGGATTGGCCTCGGCTGTTTGTCCCATGTACATCGCCGAGGTGTCGCCAGCGACTATCCGAGGCACGTTGGTGTCGTGGAACCAGTTTGCGATCATTTTCGGCCAATTGGTCGTTTATTTCGTTAACTTCCTAATCCTTGGCGAGCACACCAACCCAATAATTGAGCGCACCGCCGAGAATCTGTGGGTGGTGTTGCCCACCTCCGATGTATGGACGATTTCCACCGGATGGCGATATATGTTCGGCTCCGAGGCAATTGTGGCCGCAACGTTTATGGTTTTGGTGTGCTTCGTACCGATGTCGCCCCGCTACCTCGCCCTGAAAGGTAAATATTCCAAAGCCTTGCGCATCCTGGCCCGAATCAACGGCGTGGAGAAAGGCAAGGAGATTCTGCTTGAGATCCATCATGAAAAAGCCACCGACAAAACCGGCAAACTGTTCTCCTTCGGCTTCCTGGTGATTTTCGTGGGCGTTATGCTCTCGGTATTCCAGCAAGCAGTTGGTATCAACGCTGTGCTATATTACGCTCCCCGCATCTTTGAGTCAATCGGCATGGCCAACCCAATGGTGCAGACCGTGATCATGGGCATCGTCAACATCTCGTTCACGCTTGTTGCCGTGTTCACCGTTGAGCGCTGGGGCCGCAAGCCGCTGTTGACTTGGGGCTCGATAGGCATGGCCATGGGCGCCTTTGGCGTGGCATTGGCCGCAGTCATTGACGTGCCTTCGATCTTCGCCGCCGTGTCGATTATGGTCTACTCGGCCGCTTTTATGTTCTCCTGGGGACCTATCTGCTGGGTGTTGATCAGCGAGATTTTCCCCAATGCCATTCGCTCGCAGGCTATCGCTATCGCCGTGGCTTTCCAGTGGGTGTTCAACTTCATCGTAAGCTCCTCGTTTGTGCCTATGTACAACATGGAGTTGGGATCGATGGGCACTAATTTCGGACACTGCTTCGTCTACGCCCTTTATGGGGTAATTTGCGTGCTTGCGGCTTGGTTTGTTATACGCCTCGTGCCCGAAACCAAGGGCCGATCTCTTGAGGACATGGCCAAACTTTGGCAAAAAAAATAATAACAAGGCTATGTATTTATTAGGATACGATTTAGGCTCTTCGAGCGTTAAGGGCGCCCTGGTGGACGCCGCTACGGGCAAAACTGTAGCTGAGGATTTCTTTCCCAAACAGGAGGCTCCGATTAAGAGCCTGAGACAAGGTTGGGCCGAACAATCACCCGCCGATTGGTGGAAACGCGTAAAGACGGTAACCGCCTCGGTAATGGCAATGAGCGGAATTGACCCCTCGGAGATCGCGGCCATTGGCATCAGCTATCAGATGCATGGGCTGGTGGCTGTTGACAGTCATGGAAAAGTGCTCCGCGACGCCATTATCTGGTGCGACTCCCGGGGTGTCCCTTATGGTGAGCGCGCATTCTGCCAGATTGGTAAGGATCGTTGCCTGAACCATCTCCTCAACTCCCCAGGAAATTTCACAGCGGCCAAATTGGCTTGGGTGAAAGAAAATGAGCCGGCTGTGTTTGAGAAAATCCAAAAGGTGATGCTCCCTGGCGATTACATCGCGTGGCGCCTTACAGGAGAGATTTACACCAATCCTGAAGGTCTTTCCGAGTATATGCTTTGGGATTTTCGTCAAAATACTCCCGCCTATTTCCTCCTAGACTATTATGGCATCCCACAAAGCATGCTGCCAAGCGTGCAACCCACATTCAGCGAACAAGGTAGACTAACCACGACAGCAGCGGCCGAATTGGGCCTGAAAGAAGGAACGCCTGTCACCTACCGCGCTGGCGACCAGCCAAACAACGCATTGTCGCTCAACGTGTTTAATCCCGGCCAGGTGGCTTCTACCGCTGGTACCTCCGGTGTAGTCTACGGCATCAACGGCACAGTGGCCTACGACCCACAGTCGCGCGTCAACTCCTTCGCCCACGTAAATCATTCCGCCGAGGCGCCCCGCATTGGCGTGATGACCTGTATTAACGGTACGGGTATACTTAACTCGTGGCTACGCCGAAACGTGGTACCTGATCTCAGTTACAAGCAGATGAACGACTTGGGAGCTACAGTTCCTGCCGGCAGTGATGGCGTTACTGTACTCCCATGGGGAAACGGAGCCGAACGAGTGCTCGGAAATACCAACCCCGGCTGCTCATTACACGGTCTCGACTTCAACCGCCATTCCCGTGCACATCTGCTAAGGGCCGCTCAAGAAGGCATCGTATTTGCCTTCATGTACGGCATTGAGATCATGAAGGATATGGGCATGAGCGTTGACACTATCCATGCCGGACATGCCAATATGTTCCTCTCCCCAATCTTCCGCCAGACATTAGCCGACGTATCGGGAGCACGCATCCTCTTGCTTGATACCGATGGCGCCACGGGAGCCGCTAAGGGCGCAGGCATTGGCGCTGGTATCTATTCATCCCCCGATGAGGCTTTCTCCTCATTGGATACCATCGCCACTATCGAGCCTGGCGAAAACACCACTGCCGTCACCGAAGCCTACCACCGCTGGAAACGTTATCTGGATACTGAACACTGAAATCCAAAAACTGAAATCTGAAAACTAAAAACTAAATATTTTATGAAAACCTATTTCCCAACAATCGAGAAAATAAAATTTGAAGGTCCACACAGCTACAATCCCATGGCCTTCCGTTACTATGACGCCGAGCGTGTGGTACTCGGAAAAAAGATGAAAGACTGGCTCCGCTTTGCTATGGCTTGGTGGCACACCCTCTGCGCCGAGGGCAGCGACCAATTCGGCGGAGGCACCAAGAAGTTCCCCTGGAACGACGCTCCCGACGCCCTCACCGCCGCCAAGCAGCGCGCCGACGCAGGCTTCGAAATCATGCAAAAGCTCGGAATCGAGTACTTCTGTTTCCACGACGTTGACATTGTGAGCGAGGGCGCTAATGTCGAGGAATATGAGGCCAACATGCGCGAGATCGTCGCTTACATCAAGGAGAAAATGGCTCTGACCGGCATCAAGAACCTCTGGGGTACCGCCAACGTGTTTGGCCACGCCCGCTACATGAATGGCGCCGCCACCAATCCCGATTTTGATGTCGTTGCCCGCGCTGCCGTGCAAATCAAAAACGCCATCGACGCCACTATTGCCCTCGGCGGCGAGAACTACGTGTTCTGGGGTGGCCGCGAAGGCTATATGTCGCTATTAAACACCGACCAAAAGCGGGAGAAAGAGCACCTGGCACGCATGCTCACAATGGCACGCGACTATGCCCGCGCCCACGGCTTCACCGGCACATTCCTCATCGAGCCTAAGCCCATGGAGCCAAGCAAACACCAATACGACGTCGACACCGAGACTGTAATCGGTTTCTTGCGCCAACATGGCCTCGACAAGGACTTCAAGGTCAACATCGAGGTTAACCACGCTACCTTGGCTGGTCACACCTTCGAGCACGAGCTAGCTGTGGCCGTCGACAACGGTATGCTCGGCTCTATCGACGCCAACCGCGGAGACTATCAAAACGGCTGGGATACCGACCAGTTCCCCATCGACAACTATGAACTAACGCAGGCCATGATGCAGATTATCCGCAACGGAGGCTTGGGCTCCGGCGGAACCAACTTCGACGCAAAGACCCGTCGCAACTCCACCGATCTTGAGGACATCTTTATCGCCCACATCTCTGGCATGGACGCAATGGCCCGCGCATTGCTCTGCGCCGCCGACGTTCTGGAAAAGTCGCCCTACAAGAAGTTGTTGCACGACCGCTACGCCTCATTCGACTCCGGAAAAGGCCGCGACTTTGAGGAAGGTAAGTTGACCCTTGAACAACTCGCCGCCATCGGCCGCGAGGTCAACGAGCCAGCAACCACCTCTGGCAAGCAAGAGCTCTACGAAGCCATCATTAACATGTACGCCTAATCCCCGCCAAAATGTCTTGATGATATTCCGCAGGTGTTATTTAGAATCGTCCTAAATGTAACCAATGCGTAAACACGAAGCGGATTCCTTGAGATTTTTGGATATTCTGTGAGTCTTACAATATATTTAGTGAGTTGTAAATCAAATCATTAACCTTAACCAAAAATCATAAATTATCATTTTTTAACACTCATAATCAGGGAGTCCTTGGTTCAAGCCCAAGTGGGACCACCCTCAGAATCAAGCACTTACATTCCCCTGTAAGTGCTTGATTAGTTTTTGAAGAAAACAATGCGAAAACATTTGCCAAAAAGTTAAACGGCGAGGGACTCGCGGTGGGATTGTAGGAAGGATTGGGATGGTGGGAAGAGCGAGGGGACAAAGATCGGCTTGCCCTCCATGCTTTGGAAAAATTTCTTGTATCCCTCGGAAGTGTAACGGTCTTTGATAGTGGGGCTTAGGACGAGACGATAATCCTCGTCGAAAGAGATCAAGTGGGCGTCAAAGGCTTTGTGATAGGTAGAGCTCAGGCAGATGCCGTTCTCAGGATTCATGCGATTCTCAACATCTTCTTGCCAACCTCTAATATGGCTGGCCTCCAAAGTGGGGGTAAGCTCCAACCCGGACAGGCAACATTTACGCTCGTATATGTCGAGAATCATCTCACGGAAGAATTCTTGACCGCGGCGCACCTTGATCATCGCAGTAGCGTCGCGTCCCTCTCGGGGAATTTGATACAACTCGATCAGCCGTTTGGAAATCTCTTTACCGTCATCCAGTGAGTCAACGATACCACGGGCCTCAGAATTCTCTTGCAACCAGTTGACGTAGCGCTCCCAGTGAGCGATGGCGGCTGAGCAAAATCTTTTTGCGGGATAGCTTGTCTGATTTGGTTGTCCGTTATCAAAGAAGGATGCTTCACCATGGCGATATTTTTCTTCCTCGTCCTTGATAAATTTTACGATCCTTGGGGCAAGGTCGGGGTCGGTTATTTCAGTGAGGCTTATCCCCTTCAGCCCGAAAACGTCCTGTGTTTCAAACAACTTGTCGATGATCTCGATACCTTTGATGTATGAGCCACCGGCGCGGGATCCCGGTTTGTTGTATCTTCTATGGGTATATTCTACAAAATCCATTGTAAAAATTTAAGGTAATAATAGATGAGTGATATCTTTGGACTATCAACTTAATAGCCGCAAAGTTAGTCACATAAATGGAATTAGGCAACAAAAAATTGCATGAGTGTTGTCGGTTTGGAGGCTGATTTATCCCGTTTACCGACACCACTTAAGCATTGATCATTCGTGAGCCACGCTGTCGCCCAACGTGTCCTGGGATGGGCGCTTGGAGGATGACATGGGCGATATACGCGGATAGGAATACCGGTGGATTAGAGCTCAACGGGAAAAACGAGGCCGCATCGGGAGTGCGGCCTCGTTTATAGATGATACATGGTAGCGACCCTGCGCTTTCGCTACATGTATAGGAGTGCCCGGGGAAGGGCTATCGCCTCACCTTTAGGTGTAGTGTTTTAGAAGATGATTTTGCGGGCGGTGGTGCCTCGGCGCTCGATCAAGAATTGACCGGGCTGCGGATTGGTTACGCGGCGACCGTCAATGCTCCAATACTCAGATGTATAATCAGCTTTATCATGGTGAGTCGTAATTGTCACTCCTGAATTGTAGCCTGAGAATCTAACCATAAGAATGTTGCCTTTTTGAGTGGCTTCTATGGTGAAGGTGCCGTCATTGGCCACCTGGGAGGTGACATCCTCATCGTTGTAAATCACTTCCTCGAGGGTTTCACCCTCAGCCGGAGTAAATGTGAAGCGAATCAAGCCCTCTTTTGGCACATAAATGGAGGTACCGGTGGAGATGGACGATCCGGTGCTGCGCGTGGTTTTTAGCGACTTGCGCCAAGCGGCCGCAGTCAGGTCGTCGCCTTGGTCGTCGCCTTGGTCGTCGCCTTGATTGTCGCCTTGGCCGTCGCTCTGGTCATCTTCATCGGTGATGTTTTCATATTCCACTTCGCCGTCGCCTTCGCTTTCAAGGGCGATGTCATTGCGGGTCTGCACGAATGATCCCCAATAATCGGCCAACACGTAGGCCCGGTAGCTTTGTGTGGGGATGGAGATCACGCAGAGGTCGGTGTTAACGCCTCGGAAGGTGGTGCTTGTGGCTGTAGGAGGCTCAACGGCCATTACCGAGATGTTGCGCAAAGCCGAGCAACCACCAAGGGCGTAGTCGCCCATCGTTTTCATCGCCGACGGTAGCACGATGTTGCGAAGCGACGAGCAGTCGCCGAAAGCGTAGCCGCTCAGCTTAGAGCAATTATCGGGCACGGTGACGTTGGTCAACCCACATCCATAGAATGAGTAATCGGCGATGTCGGTAAGCGCGGTCGAGAGGCGCACGTTGCGCATGCCTGAGCAACCGCTGAACGAGCCTTCACCGAGACTTCTCACGTTGTCGGGGATATAGAGAGCGTCCAGCAACGGGCAGTCGGCGAAGACGTTTGTCGAAAGGCTGGAAATACCCGAGGGTAGGAACACTGTGGAAAGCGATGTGCCCTGAAAGGCATAAGCGCCCATTGAGCTTACCTTGTCGGGGATTGTGAGATGACCTGTCAGACCGCTTTGCGACTGGAAAGCACCTTCGCCGATTGACGTGAGCGATGAGGGCAGATAAAGCTCTTGCTCGAGCGGACAGCCTTCAAAAGCGTAATCGCCGATTGTGCGCAGGTTCTGCGACAGAAATTCGATTTCCGTGATTTTGCATCCGCTGAATGCCCGCGCGCCAATCTCTTTCAAGGCCGAACCGAAAGCAACTCCTGTAATAGGTGCCTTATAGAACGCTTCCTCGCCGATGGTGGTAACGCCTGAGGGGATTTCAACGGGATGCCGCAGGTTGCTGCATCGACTGAAGGCGCGTGCTCCAATCGATGTTGCCGAGGTGGGGAGCATTAGGCTCTGCAACGAGGCTTTGTCCTCGAAAGCGCTCTCGGGGATGCTGGAGATGGTGGCGTCGGAGAGGTCAAGGTAAAGAAGCGACTTGAAGTTGTTTTTGAGTTGGGAGAGGTCGTCGCTGTTGATTGCCCCGTGCACGGTAAGGTCAACCACCTTGGCTGGCATCACGTCGCATTGCTCGATTACATTATACGACAATTCGCCTGGGGTGGTGACCGTAACCTCGACCTTTGTGTCAGCCGTGGCGTAGGTCATGCCGCTCCACACTGAGGTGTTGCGATAGGCTTTCTCGGCGTCGGCGTCGTTGACGATCACGTTGATTTCAGCCGCGGAGGCCGCGAACGAGTTGCTGCGAATGGTGGGTGGTGTAGCTGACTCTATTCTTACGGTGGTGAGGCACTCGGGGAACGCGTCGGCACCGATGCTCTCCACGTTGGGGCCAAGCTGGATGTAGGATAGCTGGGCACTTTTTAACGCCTCGGTGGGAATGGTAGTGATGGTGGAAGGGAGGATGACAACCTCAATGGGACAATTTGGTATAGGCCACATGTAGGTGGTGCCTTCACCATATTCTACCTCGGTTATGTGATCGTCCCAATCGGCTGCATCCATAACTATTAAACTGGAAGGTATATATAAATGTGTAATAGGACATCCGCTAAAAACGTAACCTTCAATTTTCTGTAATCCTTCATGCAAGGAAACCTTGGTTAATCTTGGGCACTCTGATACGCCAGCTGATTGAATCTCTTTAACTGAGGCAGGGATATCTAGGGAGGTCACCTCATAACATCCCCTTATTGCTCCTCCTTCGATGATTTCCAATTCGTCAGGGAGGTTTAGGGCTTCCAAAGAATGACACTCCGCTAAACAGTCGCCACCAAGTTTTTTGAGAGGCTTAGGAATCTTGATGCTTGACATATTAACAAAATCGGCGCAGAATCCTGAGCATAATTCTATCACTGGCCATTGTACACCATCCACTTGGAGGGAATCGGGTAAAGTCAAGGATGTAACCAGGTCACGATCCTCTTTGTCAAGGCCCTCAATGCTCACAGCCGCAAAACCATTGTAATCCTCATTCCAGTGGTAAATTATTGTCCAGCCTTCGGGGATGGTGGCCGTGGTTTGTTGAGTAGTGGGCACATCGGCGCGAGCTTGGAAAATGCAAGTCGCTATCGACACGACCCCTACAAGTAAGCACGTAAAAATCTGTTTCATAGCGTATTGGTTTATGGTTAATTAATTGATTAGTCGAGGAAGGTTTCCAACAGAGCATCAATCGCTCTGCATATCATCTCCACCAACAATCCCACAATAACTTCACGAGAAAGCGATGTCCATGGGCTCGGTTTATCATCCCCTCGGTTAAAAAGGCAGCAAGAGAATCGGCTATTGTCGAGCACCAATGCGCCGTTCTGGTGGACTAAAAGCTCAACGGCATTGTCCATCTTCTTTGTATGTGCGCCCAATAGCAGCACGATTTGCCCCGGGTGAAGACGCTCCGTTATTAGCGGGGTTATCTCATGGGGTGAGTCACTGGTGATAATAGTTAGGGGAGCCGGGATTCCGTCAAAACGACGCTGAATCTCTTGTGCAACGGGCTCGCGCAACTTTTGGTCGACGTGCCAGCGGATAATGACAGGAACGGTAGACACTGCGTAGTTCATGGTGATATACTTTTATTTTGGCAAAGTTAACACATCTTATCCATTTTACCCCCCCCAACGGTTAATTATTGTTAATTATGGATGGGGTTGGGGTTAATTGTGGTAACACACAGGGATTTATCGAATACACGAGTATACGAACGCACGAATGCACGACCGGCCAAAGCGAACAAGGTGCTGGTGGCCTTGGGATGACGGGCTAAGGGGGTGTCGTGGTGAGGGCGAGGACGAGCGCGTGGGTAAGGTGACTGAGGCGAGCGACCCGGACAAGCTGATTGTGGTGTGGGTCGACGAGAACGGCGTTCGGTTTCCTACTCTCCCACAAGAAGGGCGACCTTATCGGAGTGTTCCACCGTGAGGGTATAGGAGGGATAGATTTGGTATGGGGTGACCGCTCCATGAATATGGGATTTGACCATATTATCGACAAGCATGTGGAACAAACCCCCGATTTCAGGACGGCCCAAGAGGCGGCGGATGTGATAACCGACGTGATAAACAATGGCGAGCTGGTCAAGGATGACGAGTATCATTATGAGATAGTCAAGGATGGCTATATCGTGTCAATACGTAAAGCTTTTGACGGTACAAAAAAGAATTGGGTGGTAACTTCGTTCAAGTTACGCGAGCCCAATTCTAAGAAGCCGTCCGGCGCCACCCCTTCATCCGCTGGCGCCGTTGAAGGGAGCACGGATGTCGCTCCCGACGGTAATAAGGTCGGTGGAGGCAAAGATACGACTTCGCCGCAAGAAAAACAAGCGGGGGAGGAAAAGAGTTCGGTTTCGGAGGGATTGGGGGCTTTGCTGAAGGCAAAGGGCGACGACGGCGTGGCGGGGTCGGAGGCGTCGAAGCGGGCGCGTGAGAATGCGCGCAAGACGTTGGAGTTGACGTTGGCCGATATAGACAAGGATATCGAGAAACAACAAGGGGTTGTTGACAAGAACGTGTCGTTGCGCGACAAGAAAGCCCTCGAGAAGCAGGCGAAGGCCCGCAAGGAGTTGAAGGCTTTGGAGGCTGAGCGGGCGCGGTTCCAGGCTATGCTCGACGAGCTGGGGGTGTTGGAGAAAGAGGAGACAAAGGCGAAGAGCACCGAGGTCGAGGAGAAAAACGAGACCGGCGAGACCAACGACGAGCAACCCGCCGATAACTCGGCGGCCACGGAACCGCCCTTGGGGAGCGACCAGGAGGGGGCTGAGCCACAATCGGCGGAGGAGGAGATTCCCGAGGAGCACCTTGACACGCCGGCCAACGCGAGGGCGAGGGGGAAACGCCGTTGGCGCGGACAGGTGTACACGCGGCAAGGCGAGGTGGATATGATTCTTGGGAAGGAGACAGGCGTGAAATTCTCGGACAAGGACACTCCGACCGGGCATTACGCGATTATCGACGCGTCAAACTTGCAACCGTCGCATATCCAGGGGGAGAAGAATCCCATGCACTTCATTGACGAGGCTCAGCCCAAGAACCGCGCCGAGAAGATATCGGCGGCCAAAGAGATAAACGCGGCCAAGGATTTGCGTTACGAGGAGATAACCGAGGGGGTAACGGCTTACGCCGGCACGCCCACGGTGAACGCTCGCGGCGAGGCTATCCAAGGGAACAACCGCGCGGCGATATTCCGTTACCTCTATGAGAACTCCGAGTTAGCGGAGGAGCAAGAGGGGTATCGCGACTACCTGCGAAAGAACGCCGGGAGATGGGGTTTGACAGCCGAGCAAATAGACCAGGTGGCGAATCCCGTGCTTGTGCGCCTGGTTGACGTGGACGACAACGAGGCGATACGCCTGGGGCAGTTCACCTCGGCGCACACCGAGACTGGCGGCATTCAACGCATAGACCCTAAACGCACGGCGAAACTGCTGACGCAAAAAGGCTTCATGGAGGATTTTTGCCGCCGTTTGATGGGTGATAACGAGGACGAGGGGGTGACGTTGATGCAGTTGATCGACCTCAACGGCAAGGTCGCCGCGGAGTTGGAGAAAGCCAACGAGGCCGACGCGCGACTCGCCGACACCACGCGGGAACTCGCCGCCACCAAGGAGACGCTTGTCATCACCGAGGAGAGCCTCGCCGAGTTGACCCAAACCTACAACGAGCTTGTGGAGAAAGTAGAGCCTTTGCAGGAGGATTCCGACTGGCTGGCGTTCGTCACCTCCGCGCAGGCGATGATTGGCTTGCCAGACGTGGAGTTCGACATTTCCGACCGCTCGGAGTTCCGGGAGCAGATGGGCTACTCAAAGGCGTTCTTGAATTGGTGGCAATCGGAGGACGGAGGCACCACGCCTTTCATAGAGTATGACGAGGACACGGCGTTGGCGATGAAGTACTGCCCGAAAATCGACTACAGCGAGAAGGAATACGTCTGCCCGCAGATGTTCAAGGGCATGGAATCACTGACCAACATACCCCCGGGTTTCGACCTGTCAAAGGCCACCGATTGTTCCTACGCGTTCTACAATTGCAAATCCTTGAAATGCGACCTTACCGTGGACGTTTCCAGCGCAACGGATATATCATGTATGTTCTACCGCTGTCACTACAATAATTATTCACACTCAACGCTCATTATATTGGGCATGGAGAACGTTGAAACATGGAATCAGCTTTTCTATGAAGCCATAGGCTTTGAGACTATTATCGTCAAGGGATTCACTTCCAAGGTGGTGCGCCCTTTTAATACACAAGACGAAACATGGAATCAGCTTTTCTATGAAGCCATAGGCTTTGAGACTATTATCGTCAAGGGATTCTCTTCCAAGGTGGTGCGCCCTTTTAATACACAAGACAATACTTGGTTTAATCTCCAAAACTGCAAATATTTGGCATGGATTGGTGATATGGCCAACATTGTGGATTTCGGGTGGTCTTTGATGGCTTTTGGTCAGCAAAGGGCCAACGAGCGTCCAAAGCTCGATTTCAGACTCGCCGAGAATATGCCCCATAAACTACACTTCAATAACTCCATACAATGGAACGGCATAGTGGATACCGATGACCTGTTGGGTTTCCCATGGGACCATGTGGGCTATCTATCCAATATGTTCCAGGAGTGTCCATATCTCAAGCGGGCTGGCGATTTACCCCTGACCGACGCGTATTATACCGTCACCATGTTTCAAGGTTGTTCTGCCTTGGAAACTGTGGGTAACGTAACCTTGCCGCAAGCCGCAATTAGAACACACCAGATGTTTTACAACTGCACAGCCTTGGAGCGAGTAGAGTCCGTGACTTTTGGTTACACATACTCCTCGTCTTCCGAAGCCATGTTTTACAACTGCAACGCCCTCAAATATTGCGTACTCAACAACCTCGGCCAATCGGCGAGCGATTCCACGATATACGTCCGCATGGTGGCCAAGAACTGGGGCGCGGATTCTGAAGAGGCCCTGCAGAGCCTCGTTGATTCCTTTGTGAATCGGACTTTCGACCGAGTGTACGCGGGCTTTACCACCGCTTGCACGGTTTACATCCATGCCGACCAGCTCGCCAGACTCACCGACGAGCAGAAAGCCCAAGCTACTGCCAAGGGATTCACCCTCACAAGCGTCACCACCAATTATTAACGTTTATGGTTCCCCGATTGTCATACTGCTTGCAATCCCGCGCCAATCTCGCGGATGGCCGAAAGTATCGTCTCTTCACGATGGCGGGACGGTTTTTTGACCCCGCTGATGTAGGCGGCCAGCAGGCTTTGCGCCATTCCAAGACGACGCGCCACCGCAGAGGCGTTAAGCTCGGGATGTTCCATAAACACTCGGTAAAGGCGGTTGTCGGGCTTTTGGGCGAAGAACCCGTCGAAACTCAAATCCTCGTCAAGGAGCGGCCAATGTATTCCCGAATAACTGACCGTGTACTCGGCGATTTGCTCGGGCGTGGCACCCACAAACCCAGCGTAATCGGCGAATCGCTCGCAAGCCTCGCGCCCGTCGGCAAGGCGCACCCACACCTCTTTGTCGGTGAGCCAAATCTTCGTAATGTCGTCGCGTGTCATAATTTATTTGCTTTTGTTAAAGTAGCGATTCCAATGGTTGATTACGCCCTCGGCATTTTCTTGGATAAGGCCCTCAATGGCCTTTATCTCGGCGGGAGTAAACCCGTGGTTATAGACCTTGGCCAAAGGGGTTACTTGATATTTCGCCTCGGCGCCGCCCTTCGCGATATGAACGTGAACAGACGTATGTTCGTTCGAGTAGAAATAAAACCGATAACCGTCAATCGTAAATATCGTGGGCATAATCAAAAAATATTTCAACTACGCAAATATAGGTAATTATTTTATAACCCCACAATAATTAACATTCTTTAGTAATGGAAACATCAACCTACACAGCGAGAATCATCAAGCCCAGCGAGGGCAAGGCGATAACCCAAGCCGCTCCCGACATCCCAATCAACGAGCGCATGATAGCCCGAGGCGAGGTGTGGCTGGCCGTGACCGACGACCCCGACAACTACACCGAGATAACCGAGGAGCAAGCCAAAGCATACGAGACCGAGATTGAGGCCTATATGAAAGCCGAGCAGGAACGCCTCGAGGCCGAGCAACAAGCCGCCAACCCCAAAACCGCGTAGCCATGTCGTCCGACACCACCAAACCCCTCGCCACCTACGCCGACGTCCCGTTCGTGGAGCGTCAGGTGGCCGCGCGACTTTCCGAGGTGATGGCCAGCAACGACATCGACCCTCCCGAGAGCGCCGAGTGGACCGCGCAGGCGCAAGCCATCGAGGACACGATCGCGGAAATGAAAGCCGACCACGCCGAGGCCATAGCCGGCAAGGACGCGGAAATCGCCTCGCTGCAAGCCGAGGTGGACAGGCTTTCCCCCTACTATTCCACGATGTCAAACGTGAAGCAGTTGTACAACACGTTTTACAGCGCGGGAACGTCCTTGACCGAGGTGACCATCTATTGCCCCAACGCCACCTCCATGCAATACGCCTTCAAGTATTCCTACGTCCAAAAGGTTAAAGGATATTATGGCGGAACCTCAATGCAATACGCTTTCCAATATGCTTACGCCACCAGCATAGACCTGTCTGAACTTGAGGCCCCTAACCTCACTGCGTTCACCTACGTTTTCCAATACGCCCAAAAGGTCAAGACCATTAACGCGGGTTCCCTTGTCACGGCCAAAACCACATCACTCAGTTACGCTTTCTACGGCACTTCGATAGTGGAGACATTGGATATATCGTGTTGGGACACATCTGGTGTTACCAACTTCGGCTACTTGTTCTACAACTGTAACAACCTAAAATACGTCATCGGAACATTGTCGGTAGAAGCACTTTCTTCGACCTCGACCTCCTATTGGAACAACTACGCAATGTATTCAGTGACAAAACTGCGCCGCATCCACATCAAGGGTATCGGCACCAAGAGCGCGGTCACCTCGTTCCGAGCCGTAGCCACCAACTGGGGATACGAGGACGGCACGGAGGCCGACGAGGGCAACCTTCGGTCGCTGGTCGATTCCTTGGTGAACGACACTTACGACCGCGCCTCGGCTGGCTATTCCACCTGCACGCTCTACCTGCACGCCAACTGCGCGGCGCGGCTCACCACCGAGCAGAAAGCGGCGATAACGGCCAAGGGCTACACCATCAGCACGGTCAGCACCTCCTATTGAACCGCAGAGGAAACACCCCTACCGACATCGGCACTTAGTAGCAGTGATAATGATTGGTTTATTTTGAGTTATCTCTTTTCCCGAGATGCGGGTTGCCCGAGAGGGTAGCCCGCATTATTTTGAAAAAATCTTGCCAAAAAGTTGCGTATAATGAATTTATTACTTATCTTTGTGCTACGATAATTAACTGAGTTTTCACTTAAAACAGAAAGGAGGTGTATTATAAATGAGTTATGAGAAAAGGTTGATTTTTATGATTTTCAACCTGCTTGACCTTATTGAAAATCGGCAAAATCAACCTATCATCGCCCAAATCAGGGGACTCTAATACGCATTGTTGGAGTTAATGCCGTAGCCCCTTGAGACGTTGAATAAACGTTATTAAACGCCCCCGATTTAGGTCGGGGGCAAATTTACCTCAAAATATCAATATGGCAAAATATCAAGGAAAGAAAAAACTCATGGACCCCGAGCGTTACGAGAGCCTTCGGGAAATTAACATGGCCAGCAAACAATCGGCGTTGACAATCGCAATGGCCGAGTTGAACGGAATTATAAACAAGTCGCAATTCGCCCGAGACTACTTCGGTAAGAGCCAAGGCTGGCTGTCCCAACGCTTGCACGGGAACCTCGTGTTTGACAAGGCGGCGACGTTCAAGCCCGAGGAATATCGCCAATTCACCGACGGGATGCGCGACCTCGCCAAACGGCTGGCCACCCTTGCCGACGAGATTGACGCCGCTCCTATAATTTAGGACAGGCACAAAATAGACCACTCAGAAAAAACACCCCCGAATTGGAGGTGTTTTCCTTGTTTTTGCCCCGCTTTTTGCCCCGTCGTTTTGTAAACAGCTGATTTCCAGCGGTGGGGGTGGTCCCACTTGGGCTTGAACCAAGGACTCCCTGATTATGAGTCAGGTGCTCTAACCAACTGAGCTATAGGACCGTTCGACCAGCCTTTATGCGGAGTCTCGGAAGTTTAATGGTGAGTAGCTTGACGAGATTATCCGGGCGTGGACGTTTCGGAGGGCAAAGGTAGTGATTTTTTTCGGGATAACGTGGAGCTTTTTGTGAAGAAAGGTTAAAGAAGGGGTGATGGGATCCCGCGGTGACCCGCGGGACACGCAACCGCCAAGGAAGGGGAGGAGTGGATAATGGTTAATGGTTAATGGTTAATGGTTAATGGTTAATGGGGGTGTGAGTGGGGAGTGGTTAATGGTTAGTGGTTAATGGGGGTGTAATAGGGATAGGTGATGGAGGCGAGGAAGAGGGGGTGTGGGGGCATGGAGGTGCCGGCGGCGCAGCGGTCGTGGCGGGAGAGGATGTCGAGGATTTGCTCGGGGGTGATTTTGTGGCGGCCGACGTCGACAAGGGTGCCGACGGTGGCGCGCACCATGTTGCGTAGGAATCGGTCGGCGGTGATTGTGAAGCGCCATTGGCCGGGAGCGATCTGTTGCCATTGGGCGTGGGTGACGTGGCAGATGTTGGTGCGGGCGTTGGAGTGGAGTTTGGCGAATGAGGTGAAGTCGGAGACGTCGAGCAAGAGCTTGGCCGCTTGGTTCATGGCGTCAAAGTCGAGGTTGGCTGGGGCTTGCCAGGAGAATTGGCGCAGGAATGGGGATGGATAGGTGTGAGCGTAGTAGTGGTAGGTGCGTGATGTGGCGTCGAATCGGGCGTGGGCTTCGGGGTGTACTGGGGTGATTGCGTAGACGGCGATGTCGGGGGAAAGGAGGGAGTTGAGGGAGCGCACGAGGCGGTTGCCTTCGAGGGGTTGTTGCCAGTCGAAGTGGGCGATCATCATTGATGCGTTGACGCCGGTGTCGGTGCGTCCGGCTCCGGTGACGGGGATAGGCTCGTGGGAGCGGAGGATGGTGGCGAGTGCTTGCTCAAGGGTGGCTTGGACGGTGGGCACCCCTCCGGGCTGTGTTTGCCAGCCATGGAAGGGTGCTCCGTTGTAGGCGAGCTGGATGAAGTGGCGTGTGGGCATCAGTCGCGCTCGAGGTAGGTGTATCCGTAGAGGCCTGATCGGTAGTTGCTGAGGAACGCGCGTCCTTCTTCGGGGGTGATTGTGCCGGCTTTCATGGAGGCGGTGACCCAAGTCTCGACGTTGCGCACGAGTTTCTTGGGGTTGAACTGGACGTAGTCGAGAACTTCGGCGACGGTTTCGCCGTCGATTATTTGGTCAATCTCGTAGCGGTCTTTGTAGACTGAGATATGCACGGCATTAGTGTCGCCGAATAGGTTGTGCATGTCGCCGAGGATCTCCTGGTAGGCTCCCACGAGGAACACGCCGATATAGTAGGGTTCGCCGGGCTTCACGGGGTGAACGGGGAGCCAGGGTGATGTGCCGTGGTCGGAGATGAACGAGGCGATTTTGCCGTCGGAGTCGCAGGTGATATCCTGAATGGTGGCGGTGCGCGAGGGCTTCTCGTCGAGCCGGGCGATGGGCATCAGGGGGAATACTTGGTCGATTGCCCAGGAGTCGGGGAGCGACTGGAACAGGGAGAAGTTGCAGAAGTATTTGTCGGGAATCATCTTGGCGATTTTGCGCAACTCTTCGGGGGCGTGTTTCATTGAAGCGGCTATCTCGCCTACCTCGCGGGCGATTGACCAGAAGAGTTTTTCGATCATGGCGCGTGTGCGCAGGTCGAGCAGACCGAGTGAGAATAGGTCGAGGGCTTCCTCGCGTATCTGGAGGGCGTCGTGCCAAGATTCGAAGAGGCGTGGCTTGTCAAGCTTGTCCCATATCTGGTAGAGCTCTCGCACGAGCTCGTGCTCGGTGTCGGCTACGGTGTCGCTCTCTTTCCACTGAGGGAGAGTGGTGGTTTCAAGGACTTCGAAGACGAGTACGGAGTGGTGGGCGGTGAGGGAGCGGCCGCTTTCGGTGATGATGTTGGGTTGCTTGAGGCCGTTTTTGACGCAGGCGTCGACGAGCTGCGATACGGAGTCGTTGGCATACTCTTGGATGGAGTAGTTCATTGACGACTCGGATGCCGAGTTGCGCGTGCCGTCGTAATCGACGCCCAGGCCGCCGCCGATGTCGATAAAGTCGATATCGAAGCCGAGCTTCGAGAGCTGGACGTAGAATTGGGTGGCCTCGCGCAGGGCGTTTTTGATGCGTCGTATCTTGGTGATTTGGCTTCCTATGTGGAAGTGGATGAGCTTGAGGCAGTCGCGCAGATCGCGTCGCTCGAGCAGGTCGAGGGCCTCGAGCAGCTCAGAGGAGTTAAGGCCGAATTTCGATTGGTCACCTCCGCTTTCCTCCCATTTACCAGAGCCTGAGGAAGATAGTTTGATGCGGATTCCGATATTGGGGCATATGTCGAGGCGTTTGGCTATCTTGGCGATGAGGCGTAGTTCGTTGATTTTCTCGACGACGATGTAGATGCGACGTCCCATCTTTTGGGCCAGGAGGGCCAATTCGATGTATTTTTCATCCTTGTAGCCGTTGCATATAATCAAAGCGTCGTCAACGATATTGGTGGCAAGGACGGCGTGTAGCTCGGGCTTGGAACCGGCCTCGAGGCCGATGTTGAATTTTTTGCCGTGGGAGACGATCTCCTCCACCACCTGACGCATCTGGTTGACCTTGATGGGATAGATGATGAAGTTTTGGCCGGTGTAGCCGTATTCCTGGGCGGCTTGCTTGAAGCAGCGCGAGATTTTCTCGACGCGGTTGTCGAGGATATCGGGGAAACGGAGCAACACAGGCGAGGTGACGTCGCGCACCTGCAACTCGTCCATCACCTCCTTGAGGTCGACGGCGGCGTAACCCTCCTTAGGGGTGACCTCCACGTGGCCTTTGGCATTGATGGAAAAGTAGTTACGGCCCCAGCCGTTGATGTTATACAGCTCAGTGCTGTCTTCGACACGCCATTTTCTCATGGGCATAAGCAAATAGATGTTTGAAAGATAGTTAAACGCCAAATTTACTCCCTTGGGGGCTTGTCTCAGCCGCCTCGGGAGCGCAATTCGGCTACAAAAGTAACAATTTATCGCGAGATAAAGACTACGAGATAAGGGCAAAAATTCATTAAAATTCTTTGTCGGGTGAAAAATTATGGCTAAATTTGCAGGCCATTACGAAAGAAACGCCTTACCAGCGCATCAATCAATTGATAATCAAAAAAGTAAAAATCGAAAATAAAGATGAAAAAAGACATCCATCCCACCAATTACCGCGAAGTGGTATTCAAGGACATGTCCAACGATGAGATCTTCATCACCCGTAGCACCGTGGCTTCGCGTGAGACCATCGAGGTTGACGGCAAGACTTACCCGCTGGTAAAGCTTGAGATCACCAGCTCGTCCCACCCGTTCTTCACCGGCAAGCAGAAGCTTGTGGACACCGCAGGCCGCGTCGACAAGTTCATGAGCCGCTACGGCAACCGCAAAAAGAAATAAGCACGTCCCCCGGACGACATATAAGCTACAACCGAGGCGCCTCCCCATCCTGGGAGGCGCCTCGGTTGATTTTTACCCTGGCTGCCGCGACCGACGTTACTCGTGCAATCGTGCACTCGATTACTCGAGGATTCGAGGATTCGAGGCTCGAATGCTCGATTGCACGAATACACGAGTAAACGACCGGCCTGAGCGAACATGCTCCGGGGGCCGACTCCACGTTGGTGGAACCGGCCCCCGGATGTTAATCATTTAAAACTGCCTTATTCAGCGACTACCTCAAAGGGCACCTCGGCGGTAACCTCTTTGTGGAGCTTGATGGTGGCTACATATTCGCCAACTTCCTTGACGGGCTCCTTGAGGACGATGAGCTTGCGGTCGATGTTGTGACCAAGCTTCTCGAGGGCCTCAGCGACCTGGATAGCGTTGACCGAACCAAAGATGGTGCCGGTCGACGATGTCTTGGCGCCGATAGTGAGCTTCACATCCTTGAGGGCTGCGGCGGTAGCCTCGGCGTCGGCCTTGATCTTGGCGAGCTTGTGGGCGCGCTGACGCTGGTTCTCGGCGAGTACTTTCAGGGCCGAGGGGGAAGCGATAACAGCCTTCTGGGTGGGGATCAGGTAGTTGCGACCATAACCGCTTTTCACTTCTACTACGTCGTCCTTGTATCCAAGGCCTGCGACGTCTTCTTTCAGGATAAGTTTCATATCAATGTGGGGTGATAACGGTTATACGATTATTTCATCAAGTCGGTTACATAGGGCAGCAGGGCCAAGTGGCGGGCGCGCTTAACAGCCTGAGCCACGCGACGCTGGAACTTGAGGGAGGTGCCGGTGATACGACGGGGAAGGATCTTGCCCTGCTCGTTGAGGAATTTCTTGAGGAACTCGGGATCCTTGTAGTCGATGTACTTGATGCCGCTGCGCTTGAAACGGCAGTATTTTTTCTTCTTCACATCCACGGTGAGGGGAGTGAGATAGCGGATTTCAGATTGTGACTGTGCCATGGTGATTAATCCTTGTTAGCTTCTGCTTGGGGTTCAACATTCTCAGCGGGGGTCTCGGCTGCTTTCTTAGCGCGCAGGCTGCGACGCTTTGCGGCGTACTCGGCGGCGTATTTGTCGAGACGGAAGGTGAGGTAACGGATCACGCGCTCGTCGCGGCGATAGGCGGTGTCGAGCTTCTTGACGATGGTGGGCTCGCCGTCAAACTCAATGAGGGTGTAGAAGCCGGTGGATTTCTTCTCGATGGGGTAAGCGAGCTTGCGCAGGCCCCAAATCTCCTCGTTCACGATGGTGGCGCCGTTGTCGGTCAACACCTTGGTGAACTTCTCTACCGCTTCCTTCATCTGTGCATCAGACAAAACGGGAGTTAAAATGAAAACGGTTTCGTAATGATTCATTTTCTCGGTTGATTGGTTAAATAAATGATTTATAATGGGTTGCAAAACCTCCACGGCTTTGCGACCGCAAAATTACCACTTTTTTCCGACATGGCAAAATAATTCACGCTTATTCCGCATAAATTCACACATTTAGACAAAATGCAAAAACCAAAAACCAAAAACCAAAACTTTTACGTAACTTCGCGCAAAATTCATCCCACATATATTATAATGCAGGAAAAAATCATCATCCTCGACTTCGGCTCGCAGACGACTCAATTGATCGGGCGTCGCGTGCGCGAACTCAACACTTATTGCGAGATAGTGCCTTACAATAAGTTTCCCCACGACGATCCGTCGGTGATCGGGGTCATCCTCTCGGGGAGCCCTTTCTCGGTGTACGACGAAAAGGCCTTCAAGGTTGACCTGAGCGAGATACGCGGGCGGTTGCCGATTCTGGGTATTTGCTACGGCGCGCAGTTCATGGCCTATACCAATGGCGGCACAGTCGAGCCTGCCGGTACCCGCGAGTACGGTCGCGCACACTTGGCCAAGATTGACGAGAGTAATCAATTGTTTAAAGACATTAAGCCTGGCTCGCAAGTGTGGATGAGTCATGGCGACACCATCACTTCTATTCCTGAGAATTTTCATCCGATAGCTTCGACCGACTCGGTGGCAATAGCCGCTTATCAGGCTAATGACGAGAAACTTTGGGGCGTGCAATTCCATCCCGAGGTATACCACACCGAGGACGGCACCCAACTATTGAAAAACTTCGTGGTTGACATCTGCGGCTCTAAGCAAGACTGGGACGCCGCGTCGTTCATCGACACCACAGTTGCAGCCCTCCGCGAGCAGCTGGGCGACGACAAGGTAGTGCTCGGCCTGAGCGGCGGCGTCGATTCATCGGTTGCCGCTGTGTTGCTCAACCGGGCAATAGGCAAGAATTTGACATGTATCTTTGTCGACCACGGGATGTTGCGCAAGGACGAGTTTAAAAACGTGTTGCGCGACTACGAAGGCCTGGGTCTTAATGTGATCGGCGTGGACGCTTCCGAGGAGTTTTTCGCCAATCTTAAAGGCATCACCGAACCGGAGCGCAAGCGCAAGATCATCGGCAAGGGTTTCATCGACGTCTTCGACCGCGAGGCCCATAAAGTGAAAGATGTGAAATGGCTTGCCCAGGGCACCATTTACCCCGACTGCATCGAGTCGCTCTCCATCACCGGCACCGTAATCAAAAGCCACCACAACGTGGGTGGTCTGCCCGAGAAGATGAACCTGAAGTTGTGTGAGCCCCTGCGTTTGCTTTTCAAGGACGAGGTGCGCGCCGTAGGACGCGAGTTAGGCATGCCTGAGCATCTGATCAAGCGCCATCCCTTCCCGGGCCCTGGCTTGGCCGTGCGTATTCTTGGCGATATCACCCCCGAGAAAGTGGCCGTGCTCCAAGAGGCCGACGACATCTTCATCCAAGGCTTGCGCGACTGGGGCTTGTACGACCAAGTGTGGCAAGCCGGAGTGATCCTCCTGCCTGTGCAAAGTGTGGGCGTGATGGGCGACGAGCGCACCTACGAGCGCGCTGTGGCACTGCGAGCCGTCACCTCCACCGACGCAATGACGGCCGACTGGGCCCGCCTTCCCTACGACTTCCTGGCCAAGGTTTCCAACGACATCATCAACAAGGTAAAGGGTGTCAACCGCGTCACCTACGACGTCTCCTCCAAGCCACCAGCCACCATCGAGTGGGAATAAGTAGCAACTATGCAAAAACGGAGGGACTTATCTTTAGCGCCTCCGTTTTTTCATTACAATGAAGACGTTTTAGACTCTCGCCTATGCCTTTTCTTAACGGCATTAACATTCCTTTCAAGTATAGAATTGGAACCTTGTTGAAAATAGGGCCTTGGAGTCATATTTCCTTGTAGGAAGATATCAAATAACGGTTCTCCCAGAGCCTTTTCCAATTTAGCGATCGTCTTAAGTGTTAGATTTTCTCGCCCATTGAGAATTTTTGTAATTTGTGGAGGTGTTACCTCCATTCTCTTAGCCAATTCGACACGAGAAATGCCTTTGTTTTCCAGGATTTCTCTCACCTTAAAGGCTATGTCAAGAGATATGAGTATCCAATCAGAATTTGCTATTTGATACTCCATTTCCTTACGCTCCTTTTCCGATAAAGGTGTGGATAAGGATTTTAGTTTGTCCAGATTGTGTTTCATATCGTCTGATTTTAAAAATCTTCTAATTCTGTAATTCCGTTGCTCTTCATATAGGAAAGCACGTTGTCAATCTTATTGAGCAGGGTTTCTTTCAAGCCAGGTGATTCTTGAATAGTCGCTGCCAATTTAATGCCTCCACAAACTATTAGATACGCATTTTCCTCCAATTTTATGGCATACAGCCTCAATAAAGACGGCGAAAAAGTGCCATAAGCCTTATGGGGAGTTAGCTCACTAACAAACGAATACTTCCCTTCCAAGGGCACAAAGAAATCCTCTAAGTCGGGAGTTTCTCCGTTCATGGAGTTTTGCACCAGATTAAGTATAGTACCGGCCAGTACCACGGATTCTTTTGCTACTCTTTTGGCCGAATCGTTTGGAGTTTCGGGAGATAACCCAGCTTTTTGCCATATTGGATTATCAATATACTTGGCATTAGTCTTGAAGAAGTCTACCAAATAATCGATGTCTTTCCACAACTGAAAAGCCTTGCTATACTCGTCTAAATCCTCATTATCAAATTTGACGCTGTATATGCAATCTTTATAAATTTCCTTGAACTCCATTTAACTTACAAGTTAAAATTATACTGCAAAGATAGTGGATGTCTACCTAAAATACAAATTATTCTATACAAAAGTTTTAATCTATAGGTTAATTTTTTGGCGTATGGGTCAAATTGCAGGATGATTTGACATAGGTTCGCGTCAATGGGTCAAATTGCAGGATACTTTTCCATTGCTGTT
>CAZLSW010000036.1:0-29946 GCA_964562375.1 uncultured Muribaculaceae bacterium
CTAACCACGCTCAAATGCCACCTGGTGAATAGTATTTATCCCGAACTGGGGTTAAAGTTGAAGATCATGTAATCTTTGAGATTATACAAGTCAAAGTAATTGACATAATACACCCAAAAGAGGTTACTGTTTAGAATTGCTACCGCAATAGAACTAGAAAACGAATCCACCAAAGCCTTAGTCTTATTAGAAGTAGACTCATTTGCAAAGGGTCTATTTAGGAAAATCTTCCAATAGCGACCTCCAGCAGTTCTATAGGAAATAGAATTAGAAACTTTTCCACTTGCTATATACTGCAGAAGGGGAACATGTTTCATGAGGCTTCTAAAGATTGTAAGTTCTCTCGGTGAATTAAACTTTGGGAAAAGAGAATAATCTGTAAGGAATAAATCTCTTGGAATGGGCAGATAATTGACACCTTTGAAAAGTATGTCTCGCGATGATTCAGCATGGCGACAAACCCCACTCCCGAATAGTTTTAACATCTGAGAGCCTTGGTGCTTCTTACATATGAATATTGAAAGTCCAATACAAGCACCTTCAAATAACTGCTTAGGTCTTTCAGGATAGCAACCATACCAGACGTCTGCTGAGTTGGACAGAATGTAATCCTGCAGACTACCCATACTTAAAGTTCCAACAGAGGAAAGCTGAACGATGAAGGATATGGTATCCTTTCCAATAGCAAATGAACGTTCAAACACAAAAGAATAAAGATTTCCGCTCTTTATTGTCTGGTAGTTTGCAACTGAATAACGAACGTTCTTTTTCGTATACTCAACATATGGTGGGTTGCCGATGATAACGTCGAAGCCGCCGTTGTCGTGAATTATCGAGTAGAACTCAGCGAGCCAATGGAAGGGATGGTGAAATTTGATCCAATCCTCAAAGAGAGGTTGGAACATCAACTCTCCCGGGTCGCCCTGTGTGGCTATGAACAAACGTCGGCTGAGGGTGTCATTGAGCGTCGCGAGACGGTGGCGGAGAGCAGCTTTGGCCTCCTTGAACTCGGCAAAGTGTTCTTCTTGCACCAGTTGCAGACGCTTGAACTGACGGTAGGTAGCGGCCACGGTTTCCATTTCGTGCTCGATGCGGGCCTTGAAATCTTGGTTGGCAAGTTCTTGCAGTATATCAGATGCCGAGCCAAGGTCACGCTCGATCTCGGCGGCGTTGGCGTACCCAACGAGGGTGTTGCCGCAGCGGATGTTGAAGTCGATGTCGGGTAGAGGGTCGAGGCCGAGGTTGGCCGAGCGGTAATCCACGTCGACCACCGCCACCATCTTAAGGAACAGGCGCAACTTGGCAATCTCGGTGGCCTCGGCCATGATGTCAACGCCGTAGAGGTTGCGCAAGATTATCGACTTGTAGATGAAGTAGTGGATATTGGAGCGGTATTTGGCGGAGATCTCGTCGAGGGCGGCTTTCACCTTGGGCGAGGGACTGTCGAAACCTTGCATACGGGTGATGCAGTCGTAGTAGAGGGGCTCCAAGATGTTCATCGCTGCGAACAGGAACGCCCCCGAGCCGCAGGTAGGATCCAAGATTGTGACGGAGCGCAGAGCCTCGTAGAAGTTGTAAACGAAAGCTGTGTCACCCTCGGCCACCAAGTCGGCGGCGAATTGGCGGATGTCGAGGTTGTAGGTTATCAGGTCGTTGACCGAGGTGATCTCCCCACCGTTGATTTTCGCTAAAATGTCGTCCACGCGTTGAAGGCGCTCCACTGTTTCGCGCCATATCTCGGTGGGGAGCGCAAACTCCTCGCTGGTGCGGGTGTTCCAATCCTTGCGGCGTTCAAGTAGGCCAGGTGTAGTGGTGTCGAGCCCTTGGGCGATATTATCGGGGATGCGGGTGTGCCAATCCTTGGTGTAACCCCGCTTTACCGCGTCGAAGAGGTATTTGTCGGGGTGACAGCGAAGCGTTTGCCACACAAATCCGTCGGGGGCAAAAAGTCGAGCCATCTCTTTGGACGCGCCTTTCACCTTGTCGAGCACGAATGGCAGGATGGTGTTGCGGCCGATATACTCGGTGATGTCCTCCTTGGTGTAGTAAGCGCCCATCTCGGCGCGGTCGTTGATATACTGCTCGAAGATGTAGCCAAGCACATCTGGGTTAATGTCGCGGCCCGAGGCGGTGACTCGAGTGTCGAGGTGCCACTGCCAGCGGTCGAAGAAGTTGAACAGCGACACAAACGCCTCATCATCAATGTCGATTCCCTGATAGTCGCGCTCCAACTGGTGGTTGTCAAACATTCCACCATTGAGATATGGAATGCGACCAAACTCCGTCATAAAATCGTGATCATGCTGGGGACTGTTCAACCCATCGGCAAACAACCGGCGCAGAAACCGCAGGTAGAACGTGGTGAAAAACTGGTTTTCGCCGCGCTGACGGATACACTCGTCGAGCTTGTCGCGCAGATAGTTGACATTGCCGTCGAGGAAACCCTTCTTTTGGATGAAGTAGCAAAACATCAACCGGTTGAGCATCACAGAGGCATACCACTGCTTGTTGCGATTGTCTTTGTCGGGGATCTCGTCGTCGATGCCCTTGATGAATTTGGTGAACGCCGTGTGCTGCTTCTTGAAGCCTGCGTAGAAATCTTTGGTGATTTTCTCGGAATTGACGAAGAAAGCGCGGTGCACGGCCTCTTTGACATCAACAATGGTGGTTGACTCGCCGGGGGAGAAGGTGATATCATCGAGCTTGGAGTGGAGAAACTCGGCTTGTTGGGTTGAGGCATATTCCAGCGACACGAGGTCGCGCTTGTCCACGTTTTTCAGCGGCACAACCCATAGATGATGGCACGGCTCCTGACGGCGCACATAGATGGCGATATAGTCCTGAGCCTGGCGGCGCAGTTGGTTGTCGATGCGTCGGGCAAGCGCGCTCTTGGGCAACTCGTCAACCTCGGCTATTAGGACCTGCAAGCAGCTACGCTGGGCCACGGCTCGGAATTGATACTCCACCTCGTCGATGAAGATGGGCATCAGCTTGCCGCTGTCGGTGGGGCGGCTCCACCCCAAGTAGGATATAAACAGTTCACGGAAATCCCGTGCGGCTATCAGTCGGTCAAAGTCACGTCGGTTCATAAAGTGTGTTCCTCCTTTCTCAGACCCATGGAGCAGATAATTTTATGCTCGCGGGTGGGGTTATCATCCTCGTCGATTTTGCAAAGCTGTCCGTTCTTGCGAAGCTCGAGAACATATTCGACAATGTCGTCGTCGGCGTTGCGGGCATTGTTTTTGAGCATACGCCCGAGCAGAAACTTGGCGTTTTCCTGCAGGGGGTAGTTGTAAATCTCGTCGATGGCAAATTTTAGCTCGTCGTGTCGTTCTTGCGAGAAGAAAATGTTGGTGCCCTGCTGGTAATAGTTTTCGAGCAGTTGCACAATGCGGTAACGAGTGCTGAAACGGTTGCCGAGCATACCTCCAACGTTGGTCACGGCTTGCTCTCTTACCATCGCCACAGCATCGGCCACCCGCTCATGGTGGTAGTCGAGCGGAGGTAAAGCCTCAGTGCCCGGCTCGCACTGCAAGGCGTTGAGAATGCGCTGTTGCGACTGGGTAACGAGACGACCGTCGCGGTCGAGCCACGTTAGCACGTCGAAGTCGTTGGCCGTGCGGGCGTAGGTAATTACTCCCTCACGGAGGTCGCCAAACACCTCCTTGGTGGAGTAGACCATGTTTTGCAACGCGGGGATTATCTCTTTCAACCGCCTGTCACGCTTGATTGCCGAGCTCCATATCTGGAAGGCATAAGATGCGAGATCCACATCATTGTCGTCGGCAACATCGTCGAGCACACCCGCGCGCTCGTTGAACATATCACGGAGATTCTGTTGATTCCCCTCAAAGAAAATTTCATCAGAGCCCACGATGTCGGCGTTGGCGTTGATGCGGTCGTTGAGCCTTCCGCGCAGGTTTATAATCTTTTCGATGCCGTCGGCAGGGAAGAACGAGTAGCAATATATGTCCTTGGAGGCCTGACCGATACGATCGACACGACCCGCGCGCTGGATTAACCGGATGATGGCCCAGGGTAAATCGTAGTTTACAATCACATAGGCATCTTGCAGGTTTTGACCCTCGGAGAGCACATCGGTGGCGATAAGGATGCGTGTCTGCTCATCTTCCGGCAATTCCTTGTCGTTGCTCGCAGGGGAGAACTTCTCGACGATAGCCGTGGGATTATCGCTGCCGCCAGTTGCGATGTCGATGTGCTTGAATCCTCGTTTGCGCAATTGATTGTAGATATAGCGAGCGGTGTCGGAGTACTGGGTGAACACAATCACCTTGTCCTTTCCATGCTCGCCGTATTGCGAATGGGTACCACGCAGTATCTGCTCCAACTCGTTGAGCTTTTGGTCGTTGCGCTGCTCCCACTTGCCGCAAAGGGCGATCATTTTCAGGATAGTCTCGCAATCCTTTTTGAGCTGTTGCTTAAGCGACTTCTTGAAGTAGGAGGCATCAAGCCACGACACGTTGTTTTTCTCGGAAACGAGGTTGTAGTATTCACGTGCTTTTGACATGTATACCGACAGATCGATGGGAATTGTCAAAGCAGCATCCACCGAGGGGTCTACGCGTCCATCCTCACCAAACACGCCACCGTCGTTGTCGGCATCCTCGCTATAATCCTCGGGCAAGGAATTATTGTCGCCAATGGGAATAGGCAAACGGTTGTCGAGGGCGTAGATAAACACGCAGTTGCGCAGCACATGGCGGTAAAGTGTCAGCAAGTAAGAAAATCCGCTGGAATCCATTCGCTTGAAGAATGTGCTTTGGCAGAAGCCCATCATTCGTTCACCAGCGCGCGACAAGTTGTCTAGAATCGGCTGCACATGGCGGGGAGCCTCAGCGGCGGCTTTCTCGCTTATGAAGTTGCTCAGGCCATAGCGGGGAAGCTTCAGCTCGCTCATTAGGTCGATCATCTCTTCGGAGTAGAGGCGTGAGTATTGGTCGCCAGGCTCGGTCTTGTACTTGACTGAGCGAGGCAAGCGGTCGGGGAATTTCGACACGCGGCCATCGGAGAATTTCAGATATTTACGTCCATCCTCGGGGTCGGTCTGAGCAAAATGCTCCTTGATAAACGAGCGGGTGCGGCGCAGGAGGAACAGCTTCATCAACTCGTTCCAATCCTCAACGTTTTCGCTACGTTGGAAAGCACCGATTGTGCGAATGTGGGTGTCGCTGTGCTTGGTCATAAACCCTCGCTCTCCCCCTAAACTCTCGATGTATCGCTCGGGACGTATTCCAAGGTCTTGATCATCGCCGATAAACAAGCGTAGCTGGTTGGCCAAGTCGTTGTAATGCTTGTTGTAGGGCGTGGCTGTCAACAGCAGCACACGACTTCCGAGCCTTTCGATGAGTTGCTTGATGTTGTTGTAGCGTTTGCCACCGTTGCGCAGGTTGTGACTCTCGTCGATAATGATAAGGCGATAGTATCGCGAATTGTCGACGTCGATAGGTTTCGACATCGACATCACCTCGGCTTTGAGGTCGTATTTTTGGATGTATTTGCGCCACATCTCTTGCAGATTGGCCGGACAAATTATCAATGTTGCACCTCCGCGATCCATCTCAAAAATCTTTGCCACGGCACAGGCGGTGATGGTTTTACCCAATCCAACAACGTCGCCAATCATGGCTCCGCGCCGCTTGTCATTGTTCAGGTGATGTGCTACAATCTTCACGGCGTTCTGCTGAAAGTCGAAAAGGTCGTGCTGAAATTCGGGTGAGAGGGTGTACTCCTTCACACCATTGCGGGCCTCTTCGCTAAGGTGGTAAGCCACTTTCAGATAAATGTAATATGGGGGTATCGTTTTGTCGGCAGCCCAGCTATCCTCGATAGCTCGGATGAGGTCGTCGGTGATGTCGAGGCTGAAATTGTCGTTCCATCGGTCCTCAAACCACCGCGCGTATTTGCGGGCCTGGTCATCATCGGCGTTCTTCACGTTAAGCTCCCCCTGATATTTCAATCCCGAATAGGTGAGGTTACTGCTACCCATGAGTGCCACTATTGGGGTAATACGGCTGTCGGGGTTGTAGCCAAGGTAAAGTTTTGCGTGGATTGGACCCTTTACGGCGAGCTTCACCGTCACCTTGCCGCTACGCAACTGGGTAGCCAAGCGACGCAGTGTCCACTCGTCGTGCTTGGTGGGGATTCCCAAGAGCAATTGTTTGCGGAAAGAGTCGGCGATTTTACGCCTTATGCGTTGCGCCATCTCGGCATCGGGGGTGTAATCCTCCTGGGAATAGAGCATCCTCACCAAGTCCTCGGGTGGCTGGTGCATGCCTACCAACAGCCGGCATGTGCGATGCACGCTGTTGCGACCCTCGATCACATAATCACCCTCGAGCTGGTCAACCTGATCGACAACCAAGTCCCACCCTCGCAAGTTGAAATATCCCACGCAGAAGTCTACCCGCTTAACGCCCCCATCAGCGATGATGTCGTTAAGCCCCTGCTCGAAACGCAACTCTATATTATCGTAAATGTTTGCCATGGCAAAGTGACTCGATCCTCACTGTGCCTTGGGTGAGCGTTGATTGGTTCATGGATGAATAGAAAGGCGTAGGCACCTTATCGTTGTCGCTGTCCTGGCAAGCGTGGCTTTCCTACGGCCATCCCAATTAGAACAGCAACGCAGACGCCTACGCTTAGGTATATATGCACAAAACCGTATCTTCGCTCACGCGAAAATACGGTTGGCATTTGTATACCAACCGTGGCTGTCTACCGTTGCATTGCCTTTCATTGGAAAAAAGATGTAGGAAATTTCGCTTGCGAAAGACAAAGCGTCAAGTAAACGCCTTTTTCAAAAAATGTCTGCATCCCACCCGCTTCCCCGTTGCGAGGCTCTGCGGGCGCAATGCAATGACAAAGTTATAAGGAATTTTGATATTGGGCAACAGTTGCCGCTGATTTTTTTATTTCTTGAGGCAGTGTTTTTGGGTCAGCGAGGTTACTCCGTGTCGAGGGAGCGGGAGGCGTTGATTAGCTGGCGCAGCTCTTCCTCGCGGGGGAGGTAGGTGAGGTATTGGGCGGCGATAATCTGGTTGTTGTCCTCGGGGAGGGTGAAGCGCACCACCGTGTCGTCCAACTCAATTTGTGACACACTGTGTCACCTTTTTGTAACCGTTTGTATAACAGGCGCATATATTTGAGATTGGTGACATTGAAGCCGCTGCCGAACTCGGGGATCAACGCCTCGGAGAGCGATTTCAACAGCCCGCTGCCATACTCGGCACGGGCCTTGCCTCCTTGCTCGTATTCGACGATGTAGCGTCCCACCTCCCAGTAAGCTGATACCACGGTGGAGTTGACAGTGCGCACTATTGAGGATTTCGCCTCGGTGAGCACGCGGCGGATGTTGGTCAAGAGCGATGAGTCGAGCGGAAGTGATTGCATATGATTTTGAAGTGTTGACCGTGCGCTATGGAAAGCGCCAGCATGAATGATGGGAAAGGCCGTGTTTAGTTTAGTTTAGTTTTTCTTGCGGCGATATTTTTGATGGGGATGACGGGGCTTTTCGGGATACAGCGGCTCGATAAGCCCAGCCTCCAGCGCAGGATGGAGATATGTGAATAGGAAATTCGGACGATCCTTAAGGCCCAGGGCTGTCATAAGCTCTTTTACAGATAACGCATGTTCTCCAAGTGTTGATAGAAGGACTCGAACTTGTTGGGTAACTTGTTGGGTAACTTGTTGGGTGGCTTGTCGGGTACTTGTCGGGTACTTATCGGTAGCTTGTCCCCCGATTTCGGTGGATGGGGTTTGGGATAGCGGGAATACAAGGGATACGTCGGCGCGGGAAATTTTGTATTTGGGCGCGGGGAGGCCGGCGGCTTTGCATTCGGTTATGATCAACTCGATGCCACGTCCCCAGTTTTCCAACACCTTGCATTTGTAGAGGACGTCGGCAATGTCGCGGTTGACCGACATCGTGCCGTGCTCGCCAAGGATTTTGTCCATGTCCCAACCCATGGGGAAAGAGCCGGGATTGTCAATCTCCACTCGGTCGTCGTAGATGGCAAGCCCAACAGATCCACCGGCCTGACGATAGTCGCGGTGGCACATTGCGTTGATAATAGCCTCACGGATAGCTTTATAAGGAATGGCGAGATGTTCCTCCCGTTCCAGCCTCTCAATCTTTCCGGATAACGGCAAGTGTCGAAACACAAATGCCATCGCGGCATCGAGCAGTTGGAAGAAATTGCCGTTGATACGTTGGCTGTCGATAAACTCTTGCTTGTTTGTGCCACGAAATTTGGCCAAACGCAATAGACACTGAGGGTACATCCAAATTTTTTCGCTACCAAACAGCACCATCGCTGAGTTGCGCAATAACCCTTTCTCGGCATCATATAGGTGAAGCCGTTCAAGGATGTACTCCAAACTTTTGCCTGCAGTAGACTCGGGAATGCGTCCAGCCTCGATACCAAGACGCACGACTCGAAGTATCTCCTCCTCATCGAGATCGGATATTTTCACCTCCTCGTTGGTGAAGGTCTCCCATCGGTACTTGGCCCCGTCACGCGCCAATAACAGCTCATTGTATTGGCTTTGTGGCATTGTTGTGGTCACACTCTCGATGCGACAATAAGCCCGACCTTTATAGGCGAAGGGACGGTCTAATAGAGCATCTTCAACAGTTAAGACTATAACATATTTAGAGGAATCAACTTCACAAGGCACATACGACACATCTACAGCGGGGATAGGCTCGAACCTGCGCAAAGCTTCAGCAAGATTACGTATTGTGCTGTCGCTCACCTCTTGACCGATGGCCTCACCTTTGTCCGTAACGCCGAACAACACAGTGCCACCTTCGCCGTTTAGAAATGCGCATAGGGTTTCCATTGCACGGTCGAGTTGACCTGTGGTTTCCTTGTATTCTACAACGTGGCTTTCCAATGGCTGTAATAAGTCCTGTATGTCGGAGATACTTTTATATTTCATTCTGGGATTATTTGAATTACAAAGGTAGGCATTTTATTTGGGACTAAGGCTTAATAGGTCATATTTTGTCTTCTTGAGCTTGTATCGTCCTTGTATCGAACTTGTATAGTCAATTGATGGAGTAACAAGTGTGGCAACTAGTGGGATAGCTGTAGCGGTAACTGTAGCGGTAACTCTAACTGAGGATCGGTTTCTATCGTTTCCAGGCTTGGGTGGTGGCGAGTAGCTGGTAGAACTCGGTGAGGCGAGTTTTGGGCAGGCGGTCGATGTATTTGGCTGCCGCGGCAGCGCCCTCAATATTCCACAGGTAGACGGCGAGGTGGAGCAGGGCGCTCACGGGGTCTTTCTCAACGGCGGCGAAGTATTCTTTCTTGGCCTGGATGCCGAGCATGCGCTGCAACGCCTTCTCGTCGTTCTTGGTCTGCGCCAAATCGTAGACCGATGCAGGTTCGGCAGCAGTATTCGCGTCGGATGACGCGGAGCCGTCGAGCTTGTCCATCAGGTTTTTCTTGGCTTTCATGCTCAGATGCACGTAGTTGCCCATCATCTTGTCGGTGGTGTGGCCCGTGACCGACCGGATGGTTTCCGAGGGGACCCCTAAGGAGGAGGCGCGAGTGGTGAAGGTGTGGCGCCCAAGGTGGGACGTGAGTTTTGAGTATCTCGGCACCATCTTCTCGTCAACCTTGTTGCCCACCTGGCGTGTGAGTTTCCATTCACCGGTGAGACCTGCCAATTGCCCAACGATTTTCATCTGCTCGTTGAACTTTTGATTGCTGATCTGCGGGAACACGTGGTCGTCGGGGTTGTCGGTTGGGCCATATTTGGCGAGAATGCTGCGGTGGATATTGGTCAATGGGAAGGCGATGCGCTGGTTGGTTTTCTCGGCCACGAAGTCAACGCAGTCGCCTACGATGTCGCGCCAGCGCATATCCATCGCGTCGCCGAATCGCATCCCCGAGTAGCAGCAAAACAGGAACACGTCGCGGGTGCGGTCAATCGCTTTGCTCGGTGTTTGGAATGCTCGGATCGCCTCCAAGTCCTCCAACTCGAGAGGCAAACGGTTGGATCGCCCAGTTTTCTTGGAATCATCGCGGAATCGCGGCGTGTAATCCTTGTAAGCCGTGCATGGGTTGTAGCCCTTTTTCGCAGCCCAGTTGAAGAAGCCCTTCATCGATTTCATCAACTGGGTGACATAGGCGTTGGTGAGATCCTGCTGTATCAGATACACTTCAAATTTCTCCAGAAAATCCACTGTGATGTCCTCGAAGTAAAGCTTCTTGCGGAACTCGTTAAGTCGGCGCAAGATCGTGTTGTGCTTTGTGGAAGTGGGTTTGCTCCACTGGGCGGTTTTTGGATCGATACGCCGCTCCTCGTCGCGCTCGTCGATGAGCATCTGGTAATACTCGGCGACGGTCTTTCTCGTCACCCTTTCCTCATCAAGCTCCTTTCTCAGACCCTCGCGCACATTGTTGGGCGTGGGTGTCATCCCATAGTGTTCCAACGAGGCGAACACCTGGTCGAGAGCCGTCCTGATTTTCGACAGGCGAGCATTGATGTCCGATGCGCTCACCTCGGCCTGGTTGAAATTGTTGCGGCGCACCATCTGCGTCTCCTTGTTCCACTGGTGCTCGCCAATGCGATGGCCGGTGAAAAAGAAGATGCGCTTGCCGCAGAAAGTGATGTCGGCATTTATGGGCAATTCGGCGCCTTCCTTACCGGATTTCCGCTTCTCAATGCGGAAATTTAAGTTGTACTTATAGGTGCTCATAATCATCGATTTCCGTAAAAATTTCCGAAATTAAACATACAAATTTCTTGAACCCTAATCTACATACAAATTTACATACAAAAATCGAGAAATTCAAGCAAATTCCAAGAAATTTCGTGAAATTCTTTATTTTTATAAATCATTATGATTTAGTCATTTATAGCGTCATTAAGCATCAACGTGACACTCCAAAAAACGTGGGGTTCGAATCCCTGTCTTTCCGCTGGAAGCCTTTCAACGTGAAGTTGAGAGGCTTTTTTACGTCGCCTGAATTGAGGTGTTAAGGTAAGCTAAACTATTTTTAATCAATGGATTGAGAAAATGTTAGCTGTCGGTTTTGAAATTTCGGGCAACCTTGCGAAGGGTTGCAAAAGTCGCAAAAACGTCCCCTGGTGATACCAAATCAGTGCCAGTAATTTTATTTCACGAAAATTGGCACCAAAGACGACCTTAAGTTGGTGATCAGACGAAGGTTAACCCATTGCGATGTGTAACCTTTGCAGTTACAATCCCCACGGTATCCGAACCTCGGGTACTTACAGGGTAAAATGACTGCAACTAACTGATTATCAAAGATGAAAACTAAATTTCGTGTAGCTTTCTATCTTCGCACCGGGTTTGTGAAGAAAGATGGTACAGTGCCAATTAGAGGTCGCATGTACCTCAACAATGAGCGTATTGAGCTGGAAAACACTGGGTTATCTACTCTACCGGGCAATTGGTGCTCGGAGAAAAACCGATGCAAAGGCCGCTCTACAGAGGCCGCTCAGAACAACGCCGAGCTCGACCGCATCGAGTCAGATCTGCAACACATCTTCCGTCGCTTCGAGTTCTCGGAACTGCTCTGCCTCGAGCGCATCAAGGCCGAATACTACGGCACGATGAAGTCGGATGTTTCCCTGATGGAGTTCTGGGACCAATTCCTGGAGCGCCTCGCACCGGAGGTCAACGTCACCCGCACGAAGGCCTCCTACGGCAAGTACGACGTGCTAAAGCGCCACTTCGCCCACTTCCTCCAGGTGCGCTACAAGCGCAAGGATGTGAAGATGACGGAGCTCAACTACACGATGATGACCGAGTTTCAGACGTTCATGCTCAACACGCTGAAGCTCAAGTACAACACCGTGATGCGTTCGCTGCGCAACTTCAAGACCGTCACCATTCAGGCGCAGAAGCACGGCCTGCTGCTGAAAGACCCGTTCGTCAACATGAAACTGCGCCAGAAGTGCGAGGATCGCGGGTTCCTCACCGACGAGGAGATCAACCAACTCCTCAACCACAAGTTCGAGATCAAACGCCTGGAGCAGGTGCGCGACATCTTCATCTTCAGCTGCTTCACCGGTCTGGCCTACATAGACATGGCCAAACTCACGAGAGAGAACATCGTGGTGATGGACGGTCGCGAGTGGATCATGACGCGCCGTCAGAAGACCGACGTCCCCACCAACATCCTCCTACTCAACATCCCCAAGAAACTCATCGAGAAGTACGCCGGCGTTGACCCCAAGGGCCGACTCCTCCCCATCATCACCAACCAGCGCATGAACGCGTATCTCAAAGAGATCGCCGACCTGTGCGGGATCGAGAAGAATCTGACGTGCCATGTGGCGAGGCACACGTTCGCGACAATGGCGCTGTCGAAGGGGGTGCCCATCGAGTCGGTGTCGAAGATGCTCGGCCATACCAACGTCCGGACCACCCAATTGTACGCAAGGATTACAAATAAAAAGGTGGAGCACGACATGCTGGAGCTGGCCACCAAACTCGGCGGGTTCAACTGCGTGGGTGTGTAAGACCTGTCACTACGTGGGTTGAATAACCCTCCATCCCCAAAGCCCCGACGGTTCAATTTGAGCCGCCGGGGCTTTGGCGTATACGAGGGATGTCTCACAAGTGGGAGGTTTGGGCTTAGGGAAATCAGTGCGACATCGGGATAATGAATGTCCCGCTTTTGAGGAAATGGCGGGACATTGTGGCTAACAATCATTAAATGTGGATGTTGCGGGAATGGGATTTTTGGCTGTCCGCTTATAACATCGGATATTTGGGCTGAAATTCAACCGCAAAAATCAGCATATCTCACAAACATGAGCGCATTCACGATCATAATCGTCATAGTGACCCTCGCCTACATAATCTATTATGGCGCGGCGATAAGCCAGGAGGTGATCCGTGTCCGCAAGGAGGAGACTCCCGACACGGAAACTTTCACTCTCGACGGCTCCGACACGCATATCGAACAACCGGTGTCAGTGGTAGAAACCGAGGGTGGCTTCCAAGTTGAAAGGAATAACATGACTGAATCGGAGCCTTCCGTTTCCGAGGACAAGCAGATGGTCATCTATGAGAATCTTCCATCGGAGGAGCCTAAGGAGAATCTCCACGAGGGGATGAACGAGGTAGACGATGCCAAATTCGGCGAGGAATACCCGGCAGATGATTTTGAGATATTTATGCAGAACCGCCTCAAGAACGCCCTGCAGCCTGTCAACGATGAGTCGAGCCTTGACCGCATATAAGCCCTGCATTGCCCTCGGTGTCGGCATGGGTGCCTTTGCGGATGCGGGGGCGAAGTGCGGGAGTGTGGATTATTCGTGGGGAGCCGGGGCGTTGGCCACGATGCACGACTATGTGGTGACGATGATGCTCTACACGGTGTACGTGTGCTACGCCATAGCGGCTATCGTGGTGATTTACTCGTCGTTGCAGATCTATATAAAGATGAATATCGGCGAGCAGGGAGTGGCCAAGGACGTGATGATGGTGGTGGGCGCGTGCCTTTTCATGATCGGTGCGGCGGTTGTGCTGCCGGCGTTCTTCGGCTATCGGATTTAGAAACCATATCAACCAACTATAAAACAACATTTTACAACTAACCAATCAAAAAAATCACAGGTAAAAAAGCAATGTTTAAAGGTTTCAAAAACAAGACGCGACAGTGGGGCGCGGCCCTGCTAAGCAGCAACCGCTTGCATACGGCGTTGGCCATGGCGATTTGTTGCTCGTTTGTTGCGGGCGCGCAAAACACGGCCGGCAACTACGAGGCCGGCACCACGGCGATGACGGAGGTGGCGACAGAGATCGTCAAGTACGTTCCCATTGTGGTGAAGCTATGTTACGCCATCGCGGGCGTCGTGGCTGTTGTGGGCGCGATCAGCGTCTACATCGCGATGAACAACGAGGAGCAGGATGTCAAGAAAAAGATCATGATGGTGGTCGGCGCTTGCATCTTCCTGATCGCGGCGGCGAAGTGTCTACCCTTGTTCTTCGGCATCAGTTCGTAGGATGAAGGCTCTCTATGGCATAGGCGTGCTCCTTGGTCTCGCGGGGTTGACCTCGTGCGAGCGGGGCTGCCTGTGCCATCTCGGAGGGTCGGAGGGGAAAGCGACTGTGGTTGTGGACGTTGACTGGAGAGAGTGCTCGCAGATTCCATCAGGAATGACGGGATTGGCGAGTGATGGCTCTTGGGTTGTGACCCATGACATTAACTCGGCCACTTTGAGGCTCCCTGTCGGCAACCACGACCTCGTTGTGTATAACCAAAGTGAGAGCGAGTTCGGCAGCGTCCTTTTTGACGGGATGACTGCAAAGGGAAAAGAGGTTGAGACACCCTCTTGGCTGACCAACGTCTTACCGGTTATTGAAGCTCCTGAATGGCTTGCCGCGGGGTCGCTCACTGACGTGACAATCTGGCCGGAGATGGTTGGCGACAACTGCAAGTGTGAGCTTTGCGAGTGCTGCGGGATGCACGCCGGACCGATCCTTGTGGGAACCATCACGCCACGGCAACTCACCCACGACCTATATGTGAAGATCTATGCTGAGGGTTTGAAGAACGTGCGCTCAGTAAGAGTGTCTTTCAACGGCCTGGCAAGCGAGGTGTCGATGCTGGACGGCAGCTACAGCGGCAATTGCTCGCAGTTGCTGGGTGAATGGAGCAAATCCTCCGACTACCTCTCCGCCTCCACCCTGGAGCAACGGCAAGGGCGACAAGAACACCACCGTAACCATCCACGGCATCTCACTCGTCACCGACCTTGAGATCGCCAAGATGGACTTCACCACCGGCGAGTGGGAGTTCTGCGGCGAGACCGGCAAGCTATGTGCCGTCACTGACTGAGATGGCCCAGCTCTACTACTTTATCAACCCGCTGAAAGGACGGTACGACTGGATTGAGGGCATCGAGCCGTTGAGCGGCACCTACCTCACCTCCACCGAACCGTCAGCATCCTCGCTCTACCTTTTCGACTCCACTAATGGTGTCGTCACCGGCACTTCCTCAAAGGCTTACACAAAATCTAAATTACGACTTTTCTATCTGTTTTAATGACACTTATGGTTATACTCTTGATAGTTGCGGTGCTGGTCGGGATGGCTATCTCGGTGAGCGCGTTCGGTACGGGAGGCAAGCGCAAGCACGTGTTCCAGGACATCTTGCCGGGTTTCGTGCGGCCTTACACCAACATCGAGATCAACAACACCTCGATGCCGGTGGACTTCATGAGCTGCGTTGCCGACATCCCCGGAGCGGACACAGTGGTGTTCAATCAGGTCATCTTCGTGCCTTCGCAGAAGCGGGAATTGTCGGCCTTGGAGAAGAAGAAAAACCGCCACGCGTCCATCCCCAACCCAAGCAACCTTATCGCTGTGGAGGACATCAAGAAGGTGCAGGAGGTAATCGCCCGCGAGAGCAAGCAGTTGGTCTACACCCACTACAACCTGATGGTAGTTTGCCCTAAATCTGTGGATATGCAAAAGCCCACCAATCACCTTGAAAACGCTTTCGGGCGTTTGGGCATACACATATCCAAGCGGGCGTATAATCAGTTGGAGCTGTTTATTGGGTCGTTCCCTGGCAACGCCTACTCATTGTCGCAAGACTACGACCGGTTCCTGACGTTGAGCGACGCGGCGGTCTGCCTTATGTATAAGGAAAGAATCAAACACTCGGAGGACACACCCTTGAAGATTTACTACACCGACCGCCAAGGTGTGCCAGTGGCCATCGACATTACCGGTAAGGAGGGTCGGGAGAAACTGACCGACAACTCCAACTTCTTCTGCCTTGGCCCCTCGGGGAGCGGCAAATCGTTCCACATGAACTCGGTCGTTCGCCAGCTACACGAGCAGGGCACTGACGTGGTGATGGTTGATACAGGTAACTCATACGAGGGCATGTGCGAGTACCTTGGCGGCAAATACATCTCTTACACCGAGGAAAAGCCAATCACGATGAACCCGTTCAAAATCAGCCGTGACGAGAAGAATGTCGAGAAAATCAACTTCCTTAAAAACCTTGTGCTGCTGATTTGGAAAGGGTCGAACGGCGTGGTCAGCAAGACCGAGGACTCGCTCGTCAACCAAACTCTCAACGAGTATTATGAGGATTATTTCGGCCAGCAACGAAAAGTGACCTCGTTGTCGTTCAACTCGTTCTACGACTTCGCCGTGGAGCGCATCCCGGTGATAATATCCGAGAACGAGTTGCGTGGCATCGATTTCGCCGAATTGAAATATCAGCTGAAGGACTTCTATAAGGGCGGCTCCCATGAGGTAACGCTCAATGAGGAGATGGACGGCTCACTGTTCGGCGAGACATTCATAGTCTTCGAGATTGACGCCATCAAAGACGACCCCATCCTGTTCCCCATCGTCACGCTCATCATCATGGACGTGTTCCTACAGAAGATGCGCCTGAAGAAGAACCGCAAGGTGCTGGTCATCGAGGAAGCGTGGAAGGCAATCGCAACGCCGCTGATGGCAGAGTACATCAAGTATCTCTACAAAACCGCCCGAAAGTTCTGGGCGAGCGTTGGCGTGGTGACGCAGGAGCTCCAGGACATCATCGGTTCGGAAATCGTGAAGGAGGCCATCATCAACAACTCCGACGTGACGATGCTGCTCGACCAGTCGAAGTTCAAGGAGCGTTTCGGTGAGATCAAGGCCATCCTCGGTCTGACCGACGTGGACTGCAAGAAGATCTTCACCATCAACCGACTTGACAACAAGTCGGGCCGCTCGTTCTTCCGCGAGGTGTTTATTCGCCGCGGGGCCGTCAGCGGCGTCTACGGCGTAGAGGAATCCCCCGAGTGCTACATGACCTACACCACCGAGCGAGCCGAGAAAGAAGCCCTGAAACTTTATAAGGAGCAGCTCCATTGCACCCATCAGCAAGCCATCGAGCGTTTTGTGGCCGATTGGCGCAAGTCGGGCGAATCCAAGTACCTCCCCTTCGCTCAGCGAGTACTCAAAGAAGGAAAAATCCTGAATCTATGACCAGTATGCGTTCAATACAACAACCCGAACATCCACAGCGGGATGGTGTTATAAGCGCCAATCTCTATCTCGTCGGCTACAACGTAGCTGTCTGGGACGTTTTTGATTTGTTCGAAGCCTTTGTTTGGGCCTCCGACCTCAAACGTCCATTTGCCGTCAACCAAGAAATCTCCTTTTGTAGGCATCAGGATCTTGTGGGCCTGCGAAACCACCGAAGCGAAGAACGATTCGCGAACCGTGCCGATTTTCGTCTTGCCAAAGGCATACATGATATTGGAGTTGTTGAACAGGATCTTCTCGGGCTTGGCCAAGGCCGACATGTGGTCACGAGCATACAACTTGCGGATAATACCTGCTTTATCCAGCAAGTCCATGCAGAGAAGGACACTGTTGCGCGATGTGTCAAGCTGATTACTCAGATCCGTGACATTGAGGGTGAAAGGCGGCGTGTCGGCCAACAGTCCCAGGAAGCGCTTGAGTTTGTAGGTCGTGGAATACTCGATATTACTTACCGCGGGGATTTCCTCGGATATGGTGGAGTCAATGGTGTGGAGCACGCGCTCCTCGAACGAGCCACCCATTTCCCGGTAGAAGGGATAATACCCCGACTGGAGGTACTTCTCAAAATGCGGGAGCACCTTGATTTTCATGACGAACGACATGGCGATTTTGGAGTGAGAGGTCAAGAGTTCGTCCAAGGTTATCGGATCGAAGTCTATGACTTTCTCCATCGCCAGATACTCGCGGAAGGAAAGCCCGCGCATCTCATACATGATATGGCGCCGGGAGAGATCCACTTTGGCCTTCTCAATCTGGAGCATCGAGGAACCGGTAGCCACAATGCTCAAGTCATCGTAGAAATCATAGATGTTTTTCACCTCCTGCTCCCAATTTTCATATTTGTGCACCTCGTCGAAAAAAAGGTGAGTGATGCCGTGAGTGCTGGCATATTCGGCGATGTCCAGAAGGGAGTGGGTAGCGAAAAACACATGGTCGAGCGACACGTACAACGCCTTGTCCGGGTCGGGAAAGTCCAACTTGATGTGCTGAAGAATCAAGGTGGTTTTGCCCACTCCCTTCGCGCCCTTGATGATAATGAGCCGGGACCTCCAGTCTATCTCTTTATAAAGATAGCGGAGGAAGTCGGTATTGGTTCTTTCAAGTTTCTTCTTGTAAAGGTTGATCAGTTGCCTCATGATGCATTGGATTTGACCGCAAAGGTACGCGATTTTGTTCTATCTTGCAATCTCAAAACAACAAAATTACTTCATTTTGTTGTTTGTAAACAACAAAATTGGCAAAATCTGCTCCTTCCAAGAAGCAAAAGCTGGCCTAATTTGATTATTGCAATGAGCAAACAGATAAAAATGACTGAATATGAGGTTGAGGCTTAGAATGATTTTATGGGTCTTGGCTTTTAGGCTCCTTGGCACAGTGGGTGCGCAAGCCCAGTATGTGAAGATCAACATCGATCGCGAGACCTTGGCCACGATGGCCGCTGCCTATGCCACCGAGGCTTTGGTCGAGAGTTTCTATAACGAGCAAGCGGGCAAGATTTTGGAGAAGTATCAGTCCGCGGAGGTCGCAGCAGCCGCTATATTCGCCAGCAAATATCTCGACCGCAAGGCGTTGACCACGCTCGGCATTTGGGGTGACGGCACACAGAACTATTACTACCGACGAATCTATACCTTGGTTGCCACCAAGATTATGCCCAAAATATGGACGGTCGCCGGATTGATGCTGAAATCCCCGATGACAGCCGTCTATTGGGGTAGTTACCTGATGAAGATATGCCAGGAAACCAAGAATCTGTGCTACCAATTTGAATCGGTAGTTACCAATTCATCCTTGTCGTTCCGAGGAATCACGTTCTTGGAGATGGATCCGAGGGTGAAAGCGTTGGTCGACATCACAAAGATGGGAGGCGTTGACTGGAAAGCTACGCTCGACGGAATCGCGGCTCTACCCCAGTCGTTCACCAAGGACGATTTGAAAGCCGACCTTGACAACCTCTACGCCTTCGGGGCGAGCATCGCCGGCAACGCGGGTGACAACCTTATCGGCGCGGTCTATGACCAAAGCACTTTCCACGACTTGTTCAACGGCAAGGTTTCCAACATCATTGACATCCTCGACCATTACGAGGCGTTGTATATGAGCCTTGACCGATCAATAGGCAATACACTAATGGGTATCATAGGTGCTCCGACCAACGTGGGTGCGATGTTCACCGTGGGTGATTACGACATCAACCAATGGGTGACCAACTATGTGGACAATGACGAATCCACCTATTACACCCAAACATGGCGCATCTATTGGCGTGACCAAGGCTCGGAGATCGTGTGCGACTACAATCCCCCGACCGACCAAAAGTCCATCCTTAACGGTGGTGAGTGGAAACGCTACCGCACTTCAAACTCATCGTATTACCCCACCGACGAGCAGCGTGAGGCTATCCTTGCCAACTCTGAGAGCTATGCCGGATGGAGCCGCGACAAGGTAAACTCCCTAAACGCGTCGGGTGACGGCTGTGTGTATACCTTCGAGAAAGAACTGCAGTCCTACACCTTCGGCTCGGGCTTGACTTACAAGATTAGGGCGTTCGCCTACTCCATCAAGGTCACAAAGAGTTGGGACATCAAAGAGTACATTGAGGAGTACGTGTTTGACAGCCGCACGATGGATTTCGACACTTTCATGCGTATGCTCCTTGAAAATGTCAACGCCCTGAACGAGAATGGAGACGGCAAGATCTACGGCTATGAGGGTGATGCCCGCAATTACTACACCGTGGCTGACGCTGAGAAGATGGCTGGTTGTGAGACAGCCATTATCTCCGTGACCTGCCACGATTACGCCGAACTGATGTCGGGTTCCACCCAGTATAAATGTGGCGGTTGCGGCTCGTCGGTCAACGACCACACCCGCCAATGCTCGATGTCAACCACCGTCACCAACGACAATCTCGACATATCAAAGCTCCAGCAGAGCCTATCCGAGGCACAAGCTAAGGTTGACGCGTTGAAAGCTGAAATCGGAGCGTTGTCCGACCGCAACACTGAGCTATTGAAACTTATAGGCAAAGCGACGGTCGAGGAAGCAATGTCCTTGCGTCAGGAATATAACTCCAACAAAGACCGTATCGAACAGTTGCAGGGCGAGTTGGCGTTGTGGCAGTCCCCAGTGTCGTCGCTGCAAGCCGCCATCGCCGAGGCCCAGGAGGGAGAGTCCGTGCAGACCGATGACTACTACCGAATCCCCGCTATTATGGCCGAGGTGCAGACCGCTTTCGCTATAGCCTGGCAAGACAGCGGGGCGTGGGAGGGCAACACGTTTGTGCGATACGGCAAGGCGCAGAACATCCAAGGCGCGCTACGTTTCGAGGCCACCGTTTCCATAGCCCGCAAACCCAAGTATTTTATGGGCATCAAAATACACCGAGCCATTGTGCAGATAGTGTGGAAAGTGACAGGGGAGTTCTCCGACTCGCAGGTGGTAAACATACTCCAGCTCGACCCAAAGGCTTCCGACGAATCAAAGGCGCAGCTCGTCAACAATCGTATCTCGCAAGTGGCGCAGGACTATCCCGGTTGCGATGTGACAACGGAGTATGTAAAGACCGACCCCACCGAGGACACGGGCAACGTCGACACGTTCCATCTTCTTTGGGCATCAGACAGACTTGCTGTTGCCAAGGAGGTCGAGACTCGGTTGACGGCAATCTACGCCGATCTCGTGTCATTGGAGAAGATGATGCACTACAAGTACACCATCATTGACGCTTTGAAAGGTATCGCCCCGCACATCAACGACACCTACGGTCGCCGTCAGTCGCTTCTGGAAGAAAGTTACCAACGTTGGCGCGAAAACGCCCGCTTGCAGAGAGGAGGTCGGAAATGAGAGCCTCAAAGTTCCGCAAGAAGGAAGTCCCGAAGATGGAGCCGTTCAACCCCATCTATTTCATCATGCCATCCAAGTTTTGGATCCAACGATATCACCATCTTAGGATAGTTGTCGTCTATTTTTTTCAAGTTCCCAAACTCCCTTTCTATTGTATCTTTATCTCCAAGCAGATATGCCGCTTGAACATAAAGCGGGATTCCAAGTCGCTCGGCTACAAAGTCGATTTCCCCTTTTGGCAAGACACCCACTTTTGGCTTGCAATCATGGGCGGCCAAATGATGATAGACCGCGCCTTCCAGCACCTTCTCGATGGACGATTGGAGGTTGAAGTCGATCTGCAAGTTGCGCAACCCCAAATCGGCAAAATAATATTTGGCGATGTTTGCAAGCAACGTTTTCCCATGAATGTTGTAGCGCGGCACTTCATCAATGATAAGCCCGTTTTTGAGACATCGAAGATAGTCGTTCAACCCTGGGACATTGGTATTCTCTCCTTGGGCTTTAAGATATTTGGATATGCTGCTAACCGACACGAGTTGCCCCATATTATCCGCCAAGAAAGAGACCAAACGCATCATCAGCGTGGTATTCCTGATGTTTTCTCTTTGGAGAACATCCTTAATCAGGGTGGTAGTGTATACGCCATTGAGATAATCCCGCACTTGGTCAATTTCTCTATATCATATCCTCTAAGACCAGGGAGTCCTCCGACAGTGAGGTATTTCATAAGGGCCTTGTCGCTGTCGCTCATGGAGTGAAAAGTAAGGAACTCCTTATAGGTCAAGCTCCTAACGGGAATTTGGATATATCTTCCCGACAGATATGTGTGCAACTCCGAGGCGAAAATATAAGCATTGCTTCCTGTGGCAACCACCTGACAAAGATCTTCCGCGTAGAAACTGCGCAAAGCCCTCTCATATTCCTTTATATCTTGTATCTCGTCAACAAGAAGATAATTTTCCCCACCCAAAGGGAATTTGGGTTTTGCGTATCCATAGAGATCATCTGCAGTTTTGATGTCCCTGAACTCATACAGTTCTTTGTCGATGTAGACTATATTAGGGGCTTCCCTATTGGTTCGGAGCCACTTGACAAGGCTTTTCAGCACATAACTCTTACCCACGCGACGTTGACCAGTGAGGATAAGCATCATACCCCGATTAAGCAGGTCAGTCACATGGTTGAGATAAAGAGGACGGTCTATAATTTCCATTGTACTTACTTTATGCGCAAATTTAGCAATTATATTTTACAAAAAGGATTTTTGGACAAAAATTTAAGCCATATCTTACAAAATTGGGCTATTTTGATGTTTTGCAAAATATACTTTACAAAAACCCCAACTCTCAACATTTCGCAAAATATACTTTGCGGCTTGAGAATGTGGCTTATTGTTCTGTTTCTCCTTTCACCTTTCATCGCCAAGGCGCAATACGGCTTTGACGCTCCGGTGGTGGAGGCGTATATCGACGACCACAAGCAGGTGCGGTCGCTCCTTATGCTGCGGGCCACATTGGAGCAAGGCAACGCCATACTTCACGAATGCTCGGCTGACGCTGCGAAGGATTATCAGAACATCAACGACGAGTTTGACAGATACACCCGGGCTTTTGACGTGATTGACGCAGTATATCAGGGACTGCGCTTGGCGATGAATGTCTATACAACGATTGATAATGTGTCAACCACCATCAGCAAATACCAGTCACTGGTCAACACCTACCGAGACAAGGTGTTTCTTCGGGGAAGCTTCGAGGGCTCAGACACTGTTATTGTCACCATCGCAGCTAAGGGCATATCGATGATAGGCAACGAGGTCAGTCACCTGACCCGCTCCGTGGGCGACCTTGTGTTATATGTCAGCGGGGCCGCGGCTTGCTCGACCGCCAACCTCGTGCTGATTTTGGAGAGCATAAACCGCTCGCTCGACGACATCGAGAGGGCGATTCGCCGCGTCTACTACGACACTTGGCGGTATATGCAGGTGAGAATGGGATATTGGAAGTCCCCGGTCTATAACATCCACACCCGACGGCAGCTTGTCAAGCAAGCCCTTGAACGCTGGGTTGACAGCAGCCACGAAGCCATAAAATGAAAGCCATGAACAACAAAGTTCTGATAATATCAATGTGCATTGTGAAATGTGCAATGTGCAATGCACAGAATGTGAGCTATGACCACGATTCCTCCAAGGAGAATCAGATAAAGGTGATGGAGATTGGCCAGGGCAACCTCACTCCCGAGTGGTACTACTGGATGTTCCACAACAATTACCGCTCGTCAGCCGCTCGCAACAACAAACTGCTCCAGCGCAATGTGGCATCGTCGGGGTACTACATGCAGGTTGATGACGCTGAGAAACTTGATTCGGCGATGGTGAAACGAGCCGAGATCGAGGCGTTGAATGTAGCCGACCGTTCGGGAGGTGTCGCCGACTTAGCGTGGGCCACGGAGAAAGGCAAGGTCGAGAGCAAGATGAACTCCTTTTGGAAGAACATCAACCGCATCGTCCCCGCGGGAGGCTCGGCCGCGTTGCGTACCCACTGGATCGAGATTTACAACACCCGATGCTGCGGGTTGGCCGCGGTACAAAACGCATACATGCCCAACTCCGAGCGCAAGCGTGTCTACCTCGGAGCCTACGAAGACATCAGCGAACAAAACCGATTGCTTGTAAAGCAGCTCGCGTCACTCAACAAGACGGCCTATGCCCGCAAACTTCTCAACGCAAGGGGACAAAAAATGGAAACCGAACGCACAGAGATTTTATCGGGAGCCTACTCCCGATGGCGCGAAGCCTCTCTTGGAGGGGAAGGCGGCGGAGGCGGTGGAAATCCAATCGGTCCAATCGTCAATCCGTTCCGTCCCGAGCCTGAAATTGTCGACACCATAACAAAATTAATCGAATAACCATTTCCATACAATTCTAAAACATGAACGACAAATTGCAAATTTTCAACCACGAGGCTTTTGGCCAGATCAGAACCGTTATCGGTGATGACGGCGAGCCGAGATTCTGCCTAAGGGATGTGTGTAGATCTCTTGGATTAACTTCAAAAGGTGTAGGACAAAGACTCTCCGATGAGGTAATTTCAAATTACCCCATCGTAGATTCGCTTGGCCGTCAACAACTTGCGACCTTTGTCAATGAGGATGGTCTATATGATGTCATCCTCGAGAGCCGCAAGCCAGATGCCAAGGCTTTCCGCAAATGGGTCACCTCCGAGGTGCTCCCCTCCATTCGTAAACACGGTATGTACATGACCGACAACGCCATAGAGAAGGCGCTGGAGAATCCGGATTTCTTGTTAATCACTCTCCAAAAATTGCAGTCGGAGCGTGATGCCCGAATCAAGGCCGAGGAGGAAGCCCAGCGTCAAGCCGAGATTGTCCACTCACAGGAATCCATAATCTCGTCCCAAATCGAGAAAATCGACATCTTGGAGGAGAAAACCGAGTTCACCGACAAGGTGCTAAAATCCAATTCCCTTGTCAACATCTCGCAGATCGCCAACGACTACGGACTGAGCGGGGCCGCATTGAACCAAATCCTCAAAGAGAACAAGATCATCTATTGGCAAGGCGGCCAATGGAATCTCTATGCCAACTACAAACAGTATGGTCAATCCGTCACCGACTACAATGATGACAAGGGCTATGTTAAGATGCGTCTGAAATGGACACATGAAGGACGTATGTTCATCCACCGCTTACTCCTCCGACTGGGTTACCATACCAATACAGATCGCTCTTTGGAGTGCGAGAGGGAAAAATCCATCCAACTAACCATTAACTTTAACTCCTAAAACATCATGGAAAGAACCGTCAACCATCCCGTCCTGGGAGAAATCAAAGTCTTTGACTATGAGGGTGAGCGTTATTATCGCGCATATCCTGTGGCCCTCAAACTTGGGTACAAAACGGTGCCCCGAATCCTAAAGAACCACCCCGTAGTTTACACGGAGGAGCAAGCCATCTTAGGGCGCAACCGATTCACCCGCTATGTGCGATATGTGGGTCTTCCCACCATCCTTCACTGGCTGAAAAACAGAAATTACCGTGCGACTTCCGACCTCGCCATTCGCTACAAACAAGCCAGACGCGCCATCCTCGACTACCATTTCCAACCTCTTGACTGATGGATGAAAGCATCTTGAGCGACTTCGGCATAAACCTCTTGGAGGAGGAGATCGATGACGTTATCTTCCAGACCAACGAGTTCCTGTGTGACGCGACCTTCACCGGCACACAGGGCCCGTTCTGGTGGTTATCGCAATTCGTGGCAGAATTCCTTGCGGAATCGTTTATCAATCAACCGCTTACCGATTTGCCGCTTTATGGCGGTAAGATGTCGCGGGACAAAAATGGGACAAAAACGATGGAAAATAAATCCTTTCAGATGTTGTCGCCCACAGGCTCGTTCAAGGTTCTCTTTGCTCCGACAAAGTTACAATATCGCCCCGCCATTTCCAAATTTCAGAGAAAATTTTTAGCCGAAATCATTCAGCCGATTCTCATGGAAAAATTATCTGGTCAATTTTTGAACGAATGTCTCATTTAGGTATGATTAATGTCTCATTTTCAGACGTTAATCATAAAATTTGCAAAAATGTTGCTGACGCGGAGACGGAAATTTGGCGATTCGTGGAATCGGTATTAACTTGCGCCACGAAAGCTAAAAGTAACTGGCAACGCCGGGGCGTTTCCCTTTAGGTTTGCAAAACTTCACCAGGGAGATTGTGATTTGTAGGCCCCGCACTAAGTGCTTCCATACCCGAGTATACAGGTTTAGCTTGGCCAGCGGTTTTCAGCGATATATTATTCTTGTTTAACAATCTAACATTCCTAAATTTCACATGAATGCATTAAATTTGAACGATTGCTCCCGAGAAGTTTCGGCCTTGAAACAGCAGGTCGAGGAGATGCGAAAAGACTTCGACTCCATCAAAACTCTCTTGGTCAACGCCAAGAAAACTCTCACCCTTAAGGAGGCTTCTGCTCTCACTAAGATGTCAGCCTCGACCCTCTACAAGCTCACGTCATCGCGCGAGATTCCCTATTACAAACCCGTGGGGAAGATGGTCTATTTCGACCGTGACGTGCTGGAGGCTTGGATCCGCCGTTACCGTTTCGCGTCCCGCCACGAGATCGACGCGGAGGCCCAGGAGATCCTCCACAACTTAGCGGCAAAGAAGCCGGCGTTATCCTATGTCTAACCCTAAAAATTACTATTTGCAATGGCAAAAATTTTATCCACAGAAACCGGCGATAACGTCGCCGCAACCGCTCCGGTTCCCTCTCAGAAAGCCGAGCGCATGAATCCGGCCAAGCGCTGGGATGTGATCTCAACTTTTCTCGGCGACACGCCGGTTCCCCAACTTTGCACTTTGAAGGTTTTGGTCGATGTTGTTAATCACGACATTACCGTCAAAGATCTCGATGAGCAGTCGGTAAGACTGATCAACCGCTATCTTAACGGCGACGCAGACGCCGAGACCAAGGCCAACAATCTATCGCTGATTCAGCATCGCATGCGCCGAGGCAAAGCCTTGGTGGACGACCACGCCAAGTACATCCCAGACAAGGCGCAATCGTTGATGAAAGACTTTCTCAACGAGATGGTTTTCGTCCTGGAGCCTTCGAAAAAGTCTGCCGACAACCCTTCGCCAAAGGCTGAAGAAAGCGGCTCGCAAGGTTCTGTCCACGCATAAAGATTAACGACAGAATCAACTGATGGAACGGATTTCGTTAGCGTTGAGAATTGGCGATTGTAAGCTGAAAATTTAACTTTTGAAAGCTCTTAAATTTCGATTTGAAAGGCTTTAGAAACCGTGATTTGATAGCTGAAAAATTTCTCAAATTTAATCCGTGAAATCCGTTGTTTATTCCCTCCGTGAAAGCTTGGAATTACTCCGTGGAATCGGTGTCGGCAACTTCTACGTTAGCGTTCCAATAACGTGCCGTTAAGCCGGAACGCAAGGGAAAAGTTTACCACCCGAAACTGCAGCCATTCGGCTTCCGTAATCACTTCTTGATAGCCTCGGATTTCCCAGCCTTGGGAGTTCGGGGCTATCCTGTTATAGCTTCATTCACTACCGGTCTTGGCGACCGATCCCTCTCATACGCCATCCAAAATGCGGTCAGCTTTAATCTGATGCTCAGATGGTTGCCGCTTGTACGCAGGCTCGCCTGGTGTCCACTGAATTTAGGGAATGCGTAGCCTAATACGCAGTTGAACGAAGTTCATCCTGCTGGTTGGCCAGATAACGAGCAAGCTCGCGGGGCGCCAATTTTAGCCTCTAAGCGATTTCAGATCTCCGAGTGGCGCAGTTATACCCCTCCGAGGTGAAACCTTCCAAAAACGCCCTCAGAATGGCCCGAATGGGTATCCGAGCGGTAGAGATGCATCAGGCAATGTTTCGTCAACGGCACTTGTACGCTGGCTTGCCAGGTGTCCAGAGGGAAACAAGGGGTGGGTAGCCTAATACCCACCCGCCCCTGATTGGGGACAAATGGGATCGCAAAAATTCAGGCGAGCCTGAAGTGAAATTTTTGCGATTGTAGGCTCCGCTCTCGCGCTTGTAATCGGGCTTACCCGTGACCAGAAGAAATGCGAAGTGGGGAGCCTACTTCCCACCCCCTGGTTCCTCTTGGGGTGTTGTGACCAGATAATCTCGCGAGACGAGAAGATAGCCTGAAGTTGTAGCCGGTGATACCGATTCGGCAGTTATAACCTCGATGCTATGACTACAAGATTGTAACGCCAGGCTCACCTGTCAAGACTCGATGGTGATGGGTATCGCTTCGCCTGTCGGAGGCTCTTGTAAAAGTTGAAACCGAAGCTTATTATGACGCTTATAAAACCTTATGCCGACGAGAATTTTCACGCAAAGATTGCTCTTTCAAAAAGAAATTTTCAGCGATTGCAGCCATTAATTTTGAACTATTCATTGCCTTAACAGATGGCTAAGAAATTTATCTTTCCACCAACACAGGCATGGGAACAGATTGGAATTCCATATCCAAAGCGTCCTCGATTTTGGAGATGGTTTCCAGCGAAAGATTCTCTTTCCCTTTGAGAATTTTCGACACATATTGAGGAGAGCAGCCCATTCTGCGGGCAAGCTCTTTTTGGTTAACGCCCAGCTCTTCCATGCGATCGAGCGTCTCCATCGCTATCTTTTGCGAACGGCGTAGCCAGCGGCTATTTTCGAGCCTGTACTCAGCGTTCTCCCTCCATCGTGACGGCGTTGCCGAAGCGTAATCCTCTAAAGTTTTTCTTTCCATATCTTGTGCCATTTCTTTTATAACAAATTATTCAAAGTATTATATCGTGTCAAATTCTAAATAGTCTTCAAAACTGTCAGCGTCATAGACTCCTTCAGCGATCAAAAAATTTCTCACTTGGTCGAGTCGAAGCAATTCCGCGATCGTGTGCGCACGTTCCTCCATCCTGTGAGTGAGCTTGATCGCACCGCCAGTGATTACAAATTTTCCGTCATCCAATTTAATGGCGTAGAGTCTTAACCAAGAGATGTGTTTTGATCGATATTTCGGCCTTGTCTTCTCTTTGTCGAGTAGTTCCACGCCCGTACTCATGTTGTTCAGCGGACGGAACAAACGGTTCAAGTCGGTCCCTTCGTCAACACTTAGTAACGTTCTATGCAACGCCTCGTTATCGTCCAACGTGTCCTGAATGGCCTCGTTTACATTGCCGATTGAGAAATATTGCTTCAGGTCGTTGCAATTTTCATTAAAGAACGCTCGGAGCCATAAGACATCACTCCACCGATCAAACAATATGTCAAGAATATTGTCTGAGCCGCCGTCGTATCTTACGGCATACAGATTGCCATCGTCGCTGATTCTGTCAAAAGTCATAACCTTCTTTTTCGGGGACAAAGATACAACATTTCCACGACTAAAACAACTTATAAGTTGATTTGTTTATTCAATTACCCCCATGCGCGATTCGGGAGCCTCGTTTTTATTTCCCTCCACTCAACAAAAACAAAAGTACACAACCTTGTGAACCACAACCTTGTGAACTTTTACTAATCATTTTTTGAACAAAAAGATAGCCCGACCGAAGTCAGGCTATCAAGTTTAGAACAGAATGATTAAGACTACAGCTGCAATCAAAACCACCCATTCTTTGAAAGTGATTTCGACCTCCGTTTTTTTTGAGATTTTCATAATCTTCAAATTTGGCGGTGAAATTTACTACAGGAAACCAGCAATGTCTTACATAGGAAAACAATAGGTCACCCGCCCTACGGTAATCTTTACGAGGATATGTCGTAGGGGACATTATCCAAGTCTATCCACCTTTCAGCGGATTGCAATCTTCTTGCCGTTGACTATATAGTAGCCGGCAGGAAGGGCTTTAACTTTTGTGATGTCCTCGGTCTTCAACACAAGCATTCCTTGCAGGTTGTAAACTACAAAAGTGCTGGTTTCAGAATCGGCAAGAACGTTATTAATGCCCGATTCTGAGTAAGCCACGGTGCAGGTAGCCGACAGATCAGTGCCATCGGTTGTTGTGGCAGTGATGGTCGCCTCTCCCTTGGCCCAGAGGGTTACGTTGCCAAAGATGTCGACGGTGACTATATCCTCATCCGAGCTCGCCCACGTTACAGCTTGTTGGGATGCGTCGGAGGGCGCAATTATGGGTGACAATTTAGTGGATTCACCCAAATTGAGGTAATAGGTCTCTTGGCCGAAAGCTATCGATTCTACGGGATTCACAACATAGTCACTCACAAGATAGCGGTCATCTCCGTAGGTATAAATATAAAGGTCATACCATCCCGACTCGCCTGATAATGAAGGCATTTTCTCTTGCGTAAGCGACTTGTCGGCCTCGGCGTAATTGACATCTCTTCCAAGATGGAAATATCCGAGTCGGTCGTACAATGCCGCATTATAAATCGGGTAGAGATGTTGGCAATACAAGGTCGCATACACATAATAATAAATCATTAGTGTCTCTTAAATTTTGTAAAAATTGCGTTTAGTTCATTGAAAATCA
>CAZLSW010000037.1:0-29875 GCA_964562375.1 uncultured Muribaculaceae bacterium
ATCATCCCCACATTATCAAATAATTATGCCACTTTTTTATCCCGAACTGGGGTATTTTGACACTCCTATTTGGAGTGCTCAATCCGAAAATTATAGGCGGCTTAAATCCATTCAACTAGATCGAGCTAATTATCAAGAGGACTGGGAAGCCGAAGCCTGGAAACATGTTATGGCCCAGAAGGCGAAATTTGAGCAATGGGTAAATCATAATCACTTTGATATTTGTGTCAATTCATTGATGCAGCTATGCAATCGTTGCGCTACAATGCTTCAGAAACTGATGGAACGGCAACATGGCGATTTTATAAAGACTGGAGGCTTCACTGAAAATATGACAGCTGATCGCCTCACGGCTTTAAAGAATAACCCTGATGCGCCTAAATGCCCAAAATGCGGTAAACCCATGGTGAAAAGGACCGCTCAAAAAGGTGTTAATGCTGGCCATGAATTTTGGAGTTGTTCCGGATATCCTGAATGTAGAGGGACAAGGTCAATTTAATCACTATATAATGAACATCTGCAAATCTCGCTATTACGCATTATCGCTGTAACGCAATAACGCATCGAGAGGGGACATCCTCAAGGTTTTCTCCTCGAGGCGTTACAGCGTTATTGCGATAAAGCGACAATGCCTCTTATCATGGCTTTCCTCCCGAGGCGTTATTGCGTTATTGCGATACAGCGATAATGCGAAGAAAAATCGCTATCTTTGTGGCATGGAAGGAGTAGTAGATAGCAGGCGGGTGGCGAGGAATACGCTGGCGCTGTACGCGAGGCTGGTGGTGACGCTGGCCGCGCAGCTGTGGCTGGCTCGTGTCACCCTGCAGGCTCTCGGTGTCGACGGCTATGGCCTGTGGAGCGCCGTGGGGGCTATCGTTGCCTTGGTGGCTTTTCTGGGCCAACCGATGGAAAGCTCGGTGCAAAGATTCTTGACCTTCGACCTCGGCTCGGGTGGCGCCAACCAGCGACGTATCTTCTCGGCCGCTTACACCCTGTATTTTGCAATCACTGTGGCCGTCGTCCTTCTATTGGAGACTGGTGGCTTGTGGTGGCTCAACAACGGCATGCGGCTTGGTAATCAGCCAGTTGCCGTGGCTAATTGGACATTGCAGATGGCAATTGCGGCCACGGCGGTGTCGCTGTTGCGATTGCCTTTTGACTCGATGATATTGGCGCGTGAGCGCATGGGCTTTTACGCCAAGGCGGCGCTCGTGGAAGCGGCGTTGATGGTGTTGATAGGTCTGGGGCTATTAGCCACCCCTGAACCCAGCGTGGCTCTTTACGCCACTATGATATTGGTGCTGAGGCTGATAATGGGCTCTTTGAGCGCCATTTATTGTCGCCGAAAATTCCCTGAGGACACTCGGTTTCTCTCTCCAATCGACACATCGCTGATAAAGGATATGGCCCGATTCTGCGGTTTGACGATTATGACCGCGCTGGCTATCGCGGCCACTACCCAAGGACTTAACATCCTGATTAACGCTTATTTCGGCCTCGAGCTTAACGCCGCCTATGGGTTGGCCTTGCAGGTGGGTTCGGTGACTCTCGCTTTGGCCATGAATTTACAAAAAGCCTCGTCGCCGCAGATTGTGAAGGCATGGGCAGCGGGCGACCATGACAGCTTCGCTAAGTTGGTCTCAGGCTCGGCGTGCTGGGCTTTCGCATTGGTGCTGGCCGTGGCTTTACCCTTGATTGTCAACGCGCAATACGTGTTAACGCTGTGGCTTGGACACGTTCCGGCATGGACGGGGGAGTTTATGGCGCTGATGCTGATTCAGGGGCTGATTTTCTGCTCGGTAGTGAGCACCGACGCGGCTATTGGCGCCACTGGACAGCAACGCTCTTACCAGCTGTGGATGAGCGCATTGACCATTTTGGGCCTGGCCGCGGCGTGGGCCGTGATGGCCCTTGGTTTCCCCGCGGTAATAGCCTTGGCGGCCAAGGTAGTGGTGGAGGTGTTGATTTGGGGTGCGAGGGTCGCGTTTCTGCATCGCCAAGTGGGAATCCGCGCGGGTAAGTATCTGCGCGACACGCTAATACCCGTCCTCTCCTTGTGGTTTATCGCATATCTTTTGGTGGCTCTCGCCGGATTATGGCTGCATGAAAAACCGCTGCCGCGACTGGTGGTCACAACAGCGGTATGCTGGGGCGTAATCGCCTGGTTTATGCGTACATATTCTCGATCTCGGCTGCGTAGCGCGAGGCGATTACCGGTCGACGTATCTTAAGGGTGTTGGTTAATTCACCGGCCTCCATCGTAAACTCCTTGGGCAGCAGGGTGAAGCGCTTAATTTTCTCAAACGACGCGAAGCCGTTTTGCAGACGGTCGATGCGGCGCTCGATCATCTCTCGTATTTCGGGCCTCTTGACCAATTGGTCGACGTTGTCAAATTGGATTCCCTTGCGGCGAGCGTAGGCTTTCAGGGCCTCAAACGCGGGGATGATAATGGCTGTAACGTACTTGCGCTTATCGCCGATAACTGCCACTTGCTCAATGTATTTATCCTCGCCAAGACGGCTTTCGATAGCTTGAGGGGCGATGTATTTGCCGTTGGAGGTTTTGAACAGGTCCTTGATGCGCTCGGTAAGGACGATAGCCCCGGTTGAGTCGATGAAACCAGCATCGCCGGTGCGGAACCATCCGTCGCGGGTGAACGCCTCGCGAGTCTCCTTAGGCTTGTTGTAGTAGCCGCGCATCACGGTAGGCCCCTTGACCAGAATCTCGTTTTCCTTGCCTATTTTCACCTGCACGCGGGGCATCGGTTGGCCCACAGTGCCGATTTCGTAACCAGTTAAGGGGAAGCACGATACCGAGGCGGTGGTTTCGGAAAGGCCGTAGCCGATCACGATGTTGATTCCGCAGGAGTGGAGGAATTCGGTGATGGTGGCGCTGAGAGGGGCTCCGGCGGTGGGGAAAATCACGGGTCGACCGATGCCGATTGCCGCGCGCAATTGGGCGAACACGCGCTTGTCGTAGAATTTCCATTGACGCTCGAGCCACCAGGGGGCACGGCGTCCGCGTCGCTCGTATTCAAGGTTGCGTTTGCGGCCGATGCGTAGCGCGCGAGCTATCATCATGCGTTGGAAACCGCTCATCTTGCCAATCTTCTCTTGCACAGCTTGATACACCTTTTCCCAGAATCGGGGCACAGAGCACATGGCGGTAGGCTTTATCAGCGGTAACACGTCCTGTATCTCCTTGGGGTTGAGGTTGATAAACACTCTTACGCCAGTGAAAAGGCAGAAGTAGGTCCACCCCTTCTCGAAGACGTGGCTAAGGGGTAGGAAGGCCACCGATGTATCCTGATCGGTGACATAAGGCAAACGCTCGCGGTGAATCTCCATAGCGGCGTTGAAGCAGCTGTGGGGAAGGATAGCGCCTTTGGGCTCGCCGGTGGTGCCAGAGGTGTAGATCAGTGTGGCGATATCCTCGGGAGTCGACGCGCGGCGACGGCGGTCGACCTCGGCTCGGCATTGCTCGGAAGCGGCGTCGCCGAGGGCCAGGAAATCGTCGAAGAACATTGTGGTGTTGTCGCCCTCCTCGAGCGTCACATGGGTGTAAGCGAGTATGCGCTTGAGGTTGGGGCAATTAGCGCCAGCCGCGCGGGCTATGTCGTATTGTTTTTGGTCTCCCACGGCGATGATATGCGCCTTTGTATCGTTGAGGATATACTCTACTTGCTCGCGCGAGGATGTGGCGTAGATAGCGACTGGCACGGCGCGCACGGCGTAGCAGGCGAAGTCGGTAATCAGGATTCCGGGGCGGTTGGGAGAGAAAATAGCAATATTTTCCTGCACTTTGACGCCAAGGATCTCCAAGGCCTGGGCGGCCTTGTCGACCAATTGGTTGAATTGGCGCCAAGATGTCGACTGGATTTCGGTGCTACCTTCCTCTCGGAAGCTGTAGACCTCACGGTCGCCATATTTAAGTGCCTGACGGGCAGGCAACATCGTAAGCGTATTTGTCATTCTATCGCAATTTAATTTAGCCGCAGTCAAGGTTAGGTATACAAGCTTTCAGGCGGCATATTTGCTGTTCATTTTCAGCTTAATGGCTCAAAAATCGCGCAAATTTACAACCTTTCCGCTTAATAAGTAACGTTTTAGGGGAGGGAAATGACGTAGCGTTAACATTTATTGATTTCACGCGCACGGTGAGTTAAAACGTGCCGATTGTTGCGCGACCGCCCGAAAAGCCGTATCTTTGCCTTATGAATCACCCTTTGCCATCTCTGGAAGTGTTGATCTGCGCCCTCGGCGCGGAGGGCTTGGAGCGCGCCTGCCGAATCCCGCACGCGCCACAAGAGGGGGTGATCTACACAATCTCGCTCCAAGGAGCTCCCGATGCGTCCCTGCCCGAGCAACTTGCAGAACGAAAGGACGTTAGGCTTATTCATTGCCCTTCGCTGGGGCTTAGCCGCAATCGCAATTTCGCCATCGTTCATGCCACTGGCGACCTCTTGCTCACCGCCGACGACGACCTGCAATACTTCCCCGACGCGTTCCGGAAAATCAGAGAGACTTTTTCCCAACACCCCGATGCCGCCGCGGCTCTGTTCCGCTACGTTTTGGCCGATGGTAGCCAAGAAAAACGTTATCCTGCTGGTACCGTGGATGTTAAGCGACGACTGCCCAAGGGATATTACGTCACTTCTTTTGAATTGGCTCATCGCCGAGCCACCAATATATTTTATCCAGAAAATATGGGGGTGGGGGAGGAATTGGGCTGCGGCGAGGAATCGGTTGCGGTCGACCGATTGTTGAAATCGGGAGCTAAGGTAATCCTCAGCGACACAGTGATTTGCGTGCATCCCGAAGCAACTACAGGCACTCGCCATGGTTTCAATCGAAGTAACACCATGGGACAAGGTGCCACAATCGGTATTCTCCATCCCTATTCTTGGCCTATGCGCTTGCCGATTAAGGCATTACGGATGGTAAAAGCCCACCAAGGTCCCCTCCCAAAGCTCTTATTCTACCTCTTCAAAGGAGCCATTTCGGCCAAGGGTTAAAGAGCACTAAATCAGCGGATTGCGATGTTTCGTTATTACGGGATTACGTAATTGCGTTATTACGTTATTGCGTTATTGCGTGATTACGTTATTGCGTGATTACGTGATTACGTAATAAGGAGTAAAATTACGTCGGGAGGGACGAGAAATAGTCGTTGAGGGCCCTCGCCCTCACAGGACCTACCGCCTCTACTATCTCGGCGTATGGTGCCTCGCGCAATCGCTTGACGCTCTTGAATTTGGCCAATAGCGCGTCGCGGCTCTTTGGGCCTATGCCCGGGATGTCGTCAAGCTCGGAATGCACCTGCGACTTGCTGCGACGGTTGCGGTGATGGGTGATGCCGAAGCGGTGAGCCTCGTCGCGCAGGTGTTGCACCACGCGCAGCGACTCGGAATTTTTATCGATATAGAGCGGCACGCTGTCGCCGGGGAAATAAATCTCTTCCAGTCGTTTAGCTATGCCCACCACCGCGATTGTGCCTCTAAGGCCAATCTCTTCCAAAGCCTCGACAGCGGCGCTCAACTGTCCCTTGCCGCCGTCGACCACAATAAGTTGGGGCAACCCCTCCCCCTCTTGCATCAGGCGCGTGTAACGGCGGGTGAGTACCTCCTTCATCGAGGCGAAATCGTCGGGACCCTCCACGGTTTTGATGTTGAAGTGGCGGTAATCCTTCTTGCTGGGCTTGGCGTCGCGGAACACCACGCAGGAGGCTACTGGATTGGTTCCCTGGATGTTAGAGTTGTCGAAACATTCGATATGGCGTGGCAATTCCGAGAGGCGGAAGTCGGCCTTTATGCGCTCCAGAGTGCGCTCGGCGCGAGCCTCGGGGTTGGTTTTCTCCATGTGCTTGAGGGCGTCGATTTTGTTTTGGCGGGCGTTGCGTGTCGACACTTCGAGTAGCTTGGCTTTGTCGCCGCGCTGGGGGATGGTGAAGGTGATGTCGGGGTCGTCGAAATCGGGCAATACAGGCACGATCACCTCGTCGTATTCCACGGTGAGGCGCTGACGTATCTCGTCCATAGCATAAGCGAGGAGCTGGGCGTGGCTTTCGTCCAAGCGTCGCTTGTAACGCAGTGTCAATGAGCGCACAACTGCACCTCGACGCACGTGCATATAGTTGATGTAGACGTCGCGATCGTCGTCGTCGATACCGAATACGTCGACATCGCCCACCACCGCCGAAACGATTACGCTCTTTGCCCGGTAGCGTTCCACGAGCCTGTACCGTTCCTTCACCTCCTGGGCCTCCTCGAAGCGCATCTCCATGGCCAGTTGCTCCATCTGTCCGCGCAGGTGGTCCATCAGCTCGCCGGTTTCGCCTCGCAGAATCTGCTTGGCGCGGTCGATCCACTCGTGGTAGGTGTCAACCGACACCTCTCCCACGCAGCAGCCGTGGCATTTTTTCAGGTGGTACTCGAGGCATCTACGGCCCTTGCCCTTGTCAATGTAATCCTGGGTGATGGGCAAGCGGCAGGAGCGTAGGGGGTAAAGCTCGCGTATGAGCTCGAGCACGGCTCGGGCCGAGCCCACGTCGGTGAACGGCCCGAAATATTTCGACCCGTCCTTGATGCGCTGGCGAGTGAGGAATATTCTGGGAAACAGCTCGTTGGTGACTACAATCCACGGATAGCTTTTGTCGTCCTTGAGCAGCACGTTGTAGCGCGGCTGGTACTCCTTGATCATCGAATTTTCGAGATTGAGGGCATCCTGCTCGGTGGGGACGACGATGTAGCTCATGTCGACTATTGCCCTGACAAGCAGGTTGGTACGCAGCGAGGGATGGGTGCGGTTGAAGTATGACGACACGCGTCGCTTCAGGTTTTTGGCCTTGCCCACGTATATGACGGTGCCCTCCTTGTCGTAGTACATATACACGCCAGGAGTATCGGGAAGAAACGAAATCTTCTCCTTAAGCATCTGCGACTTGTCATGCTTCGCCATGTTAGTTAGGCTTCCCTTTTTTTATTTCCTCTGTTAGGGTGTCATAGATATATGGAGTGCTTTGAAAGCACAAGCCAGTATCTAAATTGTTAAGACTTTCAAAAGTGTCGGAATTAAAAAGTGTGTCAAAGGCCTCCTCCTGTGTCATGCCGTCACGCATGAGCAAAAGGATGAGATCCTTACAGACATCTTCTAATATGAAAGCTATTTTATTCATCATTCATCGTCCACTTTCTTTAACAATGCCACAGCTCGATCGGTTCCAAAAAAATATTGATAAGTGATGCCCTTCATATATTTCAACTCCTTAAGGAATCTTTCCTTATCAATAATTCCAGCCGTATACCAACGTATCTGCATCCCAACTCTATCGTTGGCGATTGGTCCAATTACTATGTCAAAATCGTGAACGGCTTGGTTGGAGCTATTGTTTCGATTGAGTAGAATGAAATCAGCCCATTCCTCCGAGTAGCCCTCAAAGGTCTTAATCTTAAGATTAGAAGCTCGCTCTAAGTCGAAAATGTATACGTTGACCACGGGAGCGCCTTCTTTTGTTTGGAGCGCCTTGCGTTTACCCATCTCAAAGGCTTGCTCCTTGTCGGGAGATAAATAAAAACCTTTGCCAAAGTCCTTCCCGACTTTAGAGCGACCGAGGTCAATTTTGTCAATGCTGACGTTTGATCCGTGGTATAATTTCATGCTATGGAACCTCCATTTTTCCCGCAATACTGTGTAAGGTCCTCTATAACGGTGTTAAGAGGGAGGGTGTGGTTCACTCCATAGCATTGATCAATGAATAACAACCCTCTGAAACGTTTCAGATAATGGTAGGATTGCCGCAGCGAGAGGGAATGGGCTGCAGCAAATTCTGAAATGATGCACAATAAATATGCTACTTTATCTTTGACAGGGTACTCCATAGGCGACAAAGATAGCTAAATTTTTGAAAAACCTAAGATTTTTGGGGGGATTTGTTAAAAATTGGGGGACGAAGGGTGCAATTTCGCGGATTTATACTATTTTTGTGGTTTATTAGCAACTACACGCTTCTACCAACACGCCCTTACCGCCATGAACGCAGCCACGCGCATAGCCATCGGTATCATCGCCCTTTCGGCTTGGTTAGTCCAAGCCGAGACGCCACGATTTGCCTCGAATCGATTGGAGCGAATAGCCGCCAAGGTGGGAGGCGACGACATAACTATGGTGGAAATCAGCGGCTTAGGTTGCTTACCCTTGAGGGTAGATACTGATTCGGTTACAGGGCAGGTGAAGCACATAGGTATCCGAGTGTTCAGCGACCGTCAGCGACTGATGGCGTCGTCGCCGGTCTACGATTTCCTGGAGCGTTACACCTTGGATGCGTTACTGCCGGGAGGTCGTCAAAAACCATTGGAGAAACAGTTGGCGGAGGATGATTTGGAATTCTCGGAGCTTGATCTTCAGGGGATTGCGCTGATGTCGCTCGATACAGTGCAGCCACCAGCCACAGTGACCTGTCTGGGAGGACGCCGTTACCGTGTGGAGTGGCCCAACGCCAAGGGTCGCAGTCGCGCTGTGGATTTCCCGGTAAATCATCGGCTGCTCCTCGGTCAAGACATGGACGAGTTGGAGCGGCGCCTTGTCGGCCGGTTACAACAACCGTGCGCGTCAGCTCTGGGGTGGCATGCGTCGGACGGCCAAAACAAATGTGCCATTCTGGATAAATTACTCAGTGACACAGTTCAGGCTACGGTTACAATGCTCGCCTATGGGGGCAACAAAAATATAGAGACATCCTTGGCGACCCTCCTCTACTGCTTGGAAGCTGAAGGGTGTGTCCCCACTGTATCCACTATTGCGAGTGATAATTGTAACATTGTCAAGCTTTTAATCCTCGAAAACCATCCTTCGTTGGGTTATTGCCACTCGGTAAGGGTCGAGGCCGACACCGCGGCAATAGCCAAGGGAGAGGGGAGGCTGAAAGTGCGCTTGGCGCCTTATCTTCCAATGGCGAAGGTGGAAAATCTGTTTTACGAAAATCAAGTAGAGAACTAAAATAATGAGAACCAATCTCTTAAAATTGCTCTTGGCTATTTTAGCCCTGATAATTTCGACTCCGTCGAGGGCCGACGCTACCACTCGCCAGATCAACGAGTTGCGCCGTAATCCCGACTATTTCTTCGCTGAGGCCACCTCCGGGAGCCGTGACGCGGCAATAGCGCAGGCCGACGTCCTGCTGGCCTCCTATATCAACGCCTACCTCAAGGATAACAGCCTTTCGGGTCAGGCTGAACCGGGTCAAATCGTTGGAGTTGAGCATATTGCAGTCGATAAGGGCGCGCAGACCAAAGCTTACGCTTACACTCCACGCAAAAATTACATTCCCTCGTGGACCACTCCCGATTACGCGGCAATCGTCCAAGGCCAGCGTCCCGAGCCAATAAAGGATGTCCCTGCAACAGCTCCGGCTAAGCAAATCTGTGAGCCAGAGCCAGTTGCCGAGGTGTTCGAGCCTCAGCCCGAGGTGAAAACCGAGGTCTCTCCTCATCCCGAGACAACCCACGAGGCTATTACTGAATCTCCCGCCTCAAGCGAAAAACTAAAGCCCTATCAGCAGACTGTGCTGATGGAATTGATGTCGGCGGGTTCGCCCACGCGCGCTTACCAAAAATTGCAGAAACTGGAGAGCGAATCGCTTATCAAACGTTACGGCAAATATGCTGAATGCCAGGATATTGCCAATTCATTTTGGCTAATCGGCACCAAAACCGATATAATAGCTGTGCTTGGTCCTGGCAAGGATGAGCGTCGCGACTATGTGTCGGCCCAGCCGAGTTCGCTGCAGCGTTACCTGGGTTCGGGAGGCGAGTATATAGCGATATGGTTTCAATTTTAATCCACTGAAAACCAATTTATTATGCGAAAGATATTATCAACCCTGTTGCTCTTGATGGCCGCATTTTCGATTGCGGCGCAAGACGCTGTGACTGTGGAGATTACCGGTGGCATTTCGACCGACGCCACCCGTCGACGCATTGAGCAACAAGCGGCGAAACTGCTGACAGCCATTAACAAAGCCGAACGAGCTGGGGGAGCCATCAACTACACCGGGGTGGAAATCGACAACCTCGCCCAAGCGACGCTCAACCGCTCCTGGGACCAAGCGAGATTCCGCACCGAGGATCCCGATGTCGTTACCTTCGTCACCACCCTTAAGAAGAAAAACGGCGTTGTCCGTGGTTACCAGTTGCGTAATATTGGTGTGGAAATGTCGTCAAAATCAACGAATTACGATGGTGAACCTCGACAAGAGATAGTAATCGACTTTTCCCCAACGGGCCGTATCACCGACTTCAACTTCACGATGCCCACCCACGTCTACGCTTCGCTGGTGAAAGTGGGGGAGCAATTGGACGACCTCGACCAGCGCCTGCAAATCATCCACTGGTGCGAGCAATTTGCCAAGGCATATCGCGACAAAAACCGCGACTTTATGGAAACCATTTTCTCGGACGACGCCTTGATCATCACCGGCAAGTTGATGATGACCCGCCAGTCGGGCGAGATGGGTATGGCCGACGGTGCCAAAGTGGAATATGTAAAGCAAAATAAACGCCAGTATCTGAGCAACTTATACAAGATATTCCAATCTCAGCCTTATGTCAACGTGGAGTTTGACGATTACCGTATCGTGCGCCACCGCTCCAAACCGCAATATTACGGCGTGACCCTCACCCAGAAATGGGCCACCAAGAGCTATCAAGACCTCGGCACCGTGTTCCTCGTATGGGACTTCTCCGACGAGGACGCCCCGAAAATCCACGTGCGCACCTGGCAACCGATGTCGGAAAAAGCCTTCCAGCTCAACGACTTCAAGCTCCCATAGCAACTTTTTTCGCCCATCCTTTTCTCCTTTAAAGCCTTAAAGCTTTAAAGCCTTAAAGATTTAAAGAATCAAAATACTTAATACTAGAAACTCCCCCATATGAAACGCGTAATCTTTACCTTGTTGGCCGCGGCGGCCATTTCCCTCGGCGCCCAGGCCCAAAAGCTCGCAGTAACCGACTTCCACGCCGATCCCTCGGACATGGAGGCCCAAGTTAACCCCGTTCAAGACCTCAGCGGCGACCCTTGTGCGCTGATTAAAATCGGCACCACGGTAACCGACATGGAATTTGAAGGGGACATCATCAAAACCGTCAAGAACGGTAACGAATACTGGGTGTACATCATCGACGGTGCCAACTGGATCACCATCAACACCCCCACGTTTACCCCACTTCACTATGAATTCCAACCAGTGGCTATGAAGGAGGTTTACTTGATGACCGTCGAGCCGGATGAAGGACCCTGGAAACGTCCTACCGTTACCATCACCCTTCCCGCAAAGGGTGCCGGCGTGTCGATCGGAGGGCAGCCTAGCAAGGCTTGCAACTCGGTGACATTCAATATGATACAATGCAAGAGCGGCAACTTCCTGATGGGAGCCACCGACGAGCAAGTGGGTGCCGATAACGACGAGAAACCCGTGCACTGGGCGCGCTTTGACCACGATTTCTATATAGGCGAAACCGAGGTGTCGCAAGCACTCTGGGAGTACGTGATGGGTTCCAATCCCTCGCTTACCCAGGACGCCACCGACGACCTCCCTGTCGACAACATATGCTGGGACGACGCCGTGCAGTTCTGCCAGCAGTTGAGCGCTATCCTTGGCGTTACTGTGCGCCTCCCGACCGAGGCCGAATGGGAATACGCCGCCCGCGGTGGCCATAAAGCTACCACTACCCAATATCCCGGCTCCAACGCTCCCGACGAGGTGGCATGGTACGCCGGCAACTCGGGTCTGCGTTCCCACAACGTTCATTCCAAGAAACCCAACGAGCTGGGAATCTATAACATGGCCGGCAACGTGTGGGAATTTTGCCTCGACTTCAAAAACGACTATCCCAAGAAGCCCGAAGCCAACTACTGGTGCCAGTCGCCCGACAAAAACAAGTCGCGCGTGCGTCGCGGAGGTGGCTGGGACACCAAGGATAAAACCGAACTGCGCACCTCCTATCGTCGTCGCGTGCCACAGGGCGACCGCCAACACGCCTATGGAATGCGTATCGTTATCGACCCTCAGCAATAACTCCCGACGATGTATAGCAAGATAGCGGCAACTGCTTGTGCCATAGTGTTTTCAATAAGCGCTATGGCGCAGCAAAAGCCCCAACTAAAATTTCGCGACGACGGTAAGTTTACCATCGTCCAGATTACCGACACCCACTACAAATGGGGTGTCGGTGCCTCTGACAAGGCTGTAGAGTGCATCGAAAAGGTGTGCGACATTGTCGAGCCGGATCTCGTGGTGTTTACGGGTGACCAAGTATACGCCCTCGGCGCCAACGAGGCCCTGCAGGCCATGACAGCGCCGTTGAATGACCGCGGCATCCCCTATGCCTCGATTTTCGGAAACCACGACCGCGACTTCGGCACCCACTACAAGGGCTACTGCGAGAATCTCGCGGAGCAGTACGACGTGATGGAGGCCGGGGAGTACTCGGTAATGCCGCCTCGCGGCGACGTCTGCTCGCCCGATTATGTGGTGCCGGTGATGGCCTCCGACGGGCGTTCGATGTGCCGCTTGCTGTGGCTTATGGACACCCACGATGCCACTTACGCCAACGCTGAGGGGATCAAGGGGTATGACTGGCTCCTACCCGAGCAGATCGACTGGTACCGCTCCCAGCGCGAGCAATTTACCCAGGCCAACGGCGGCACGCTGCTCCCCGGATTGCTGTTCATCCACATCCCGCTACCGCAATACATGGAGGCTTACGAGCAAAAGGCCCCTCTTTACGGCAACTGCAAGGAGAAAAAGAAAGTGTGCTGCTCGGCCAAGGACTCGGGCATGTTCGCCGCCATGCAGGAGCAGGGCGACATCCGCGGCGTGTTCGCCGGGCATGACCATGACAACGATTTCGCCACCGTGTGGGACGGCGTGTTGCTCGCCTACGGCCGCTACTCGGGGGGCAAAACCGTCTACAACCACCTGGGCACCAACGGTGCACGCGTGATTGAGATTGACGAAAGCAACCCCTCGCAGATCCACACCTGGATCCAACTCTCGGACGGCCGCGTCGAGCAGGACCACCTCTTCCCGGCCGATTTCTAACTGGCATGTCGTGCACTCGTGCACTCGATTACTCGAATACACGAATGCACGAATGCACGAATATTCGAATGCACGAATGCACGCCATGGACGAATGGACGAAAGGCCGTCACAATTTTCGGGCCGGTTTTGCGTTATAACTTAGATGAATAAGGCGCAATACACAATCCCCCTTCCCCCAAAAGTAGCGAGCCCCAACAACATGGGGCTGCTTCGCTATTATCTGGCCCTAGCCGTTATAGTCGCCCATTTCAATGTGGTCGCCGGGACGTCATATTGGTGGCCAAACACCTCGTTCGACGGCGTCAGCGCTTTCTTCATCCTCAGCGGTTTCCTCATCTGGGGCAGCTACTTAAAGTCGCAATCAACGGTGTCGTTCCTGCGGCGCCGATTTATGCGTATTTTCCCCTGCTATGCCACGGTAATTATCGTGGCCGCCGTGGGTTGTTGCCTTTTGACCACCCTTCCCATCGCCGAATACTTCACCCATCCCCAATTCTGGAAATATCTGGCGTGCAACCTCGTCTTTTGGAACCACGGTCAGCCCGACCTCCCGGGAGTGTTCGCCGAGAACGCCGTCCCGGCCGTTAACGGTTCCCTGTGGACAATTAAGGTGGAGCTAATGCTTTATTGTACCGTGCCGTTGCTTGCTTGGGTGTTGAAACGGTTACGTTGGAAGCCCATCCCTGTAATGGCAGCAATCGTTGTAGCCTCGCTGGTTTGGCGCGTGTGGTGCCGTTACATGTGGCTAACCACCGACAACGAGGCTTTTGAAACCTGGGAGCGGCAGTTCCCCGGACAATTGTGCTATTTCTACCTGGGGGGTATCGCCAGCTATATCTGGCCGTGGATGGCCAAAAACTGGAAATTGTTGCTCCCCATCGGCCTGGTGCTTTACGTGTTCGGCATCATGCACTTTTTCACCCTCGCGGTGTTGCCCCCCTTCGCACTGTGCCTGCTGGTGATCACTTTGTCGTTCGCCTTCAAGATGCCGTGGTACTCCGATCCCAAGAAAAATTTCTCCTACGACATCTACTTGTGGCACTTCCCGATCTTCCAAGCGGCTGCGGCTTCGGGGCTTCTGCTCTTCCTTGGGCCGCATCTCACGTTCGTAGTTACCCTTGTGGTAATCGCCCTTGTGGGGTGGCTTTCGTGGACCAAAATCGGCTCACCGGCTTTGAATTGGACGAAAAACTTGGGAAAACGCGATATAATCCGTAACTTCGCGGGCGAAAAATAAACGAATTTGATATGGAAACAAGGTTGAGAATCGCCGTTCAATCCAAAGGGCGACTTTACGACGAGACCATGGAGCTGCTCTCGGAGGCCGGGATCAAGCTTACGGCAGTTAAACGCACCCTGCTCGTCCCCTCACGCAACTTCCCCGTGGAATTGCTCTACCTGCGCGACGATGACATTCCCGACGCGGTAGCCACGGGCACCGCCGACATCGGTATCGTCGGCCTTAACGAAGTGATGGAAAAAGGCAAGGACATTAACGTGGTTAAACCCCTGGGCTTCAGCCGTTGCCGCCTGTCATTGGCAATTCCCCAGCATCTGGCCTACGACGGCCCCCGCTGGTTCCACGGCAAAAAAATCGCCACTTCCTATCCCGAAATCCTGCGCCGTTACCTTGACGAAAAAGGCATTCGCGCCGATATCCATGTGATTACCGGCTCGGTGGAGATCGCCCCGGGCATCGGTCTGGCCGACGGTATCTTCGACATCGTGTCATCGGGCTCTACCCTGGTGAGCAACAACTTGATGGAGGTGGAGAAAGTGCTCGACTCTGAGGCCGTGCTTATCGCCTCGTCGCGCACCACTCTCTCGCCCGAAAAGCAGGAGATTCTCGACGAATTGCTCTTCCGCGTCGACGCCGTGAAGGCCGCCGACGGCAAAAAATATATCCTCATGAACGTCGCCAAGGACCGCTTGGACGCCGTTCTCGCTGTGCTCCCCGGCATCAAGAGCCCCACTGTGCTGCCGCTTGCCGACAGCGACTGGTGCTCGGTGCACACTGTTCTTGAGGAGAAACGCTTCTGGGAGATCGTGGGTCGCCTTAAGGCCGAAGGAGCCGAAGGAATCCTTGCTCTCGACATCGAAAAAATGATCCTATAATGGAGGTTTACCGTTACCCAAGCCGGCAGGAGTGGCCCCACATCTGCCGTCGAGCCCTCGCTGAGCAGAGCAAACAAGTGGAGGACACAGTATCGGCCATCATCAGCGACGTGGCAGCCCGAGGCGACCAAGCTATCCTCGACTACGAGCACCGTTTCACCGGCTCAAGCATCAGCAGCCTCCGAGTCACTGACAGCGAGATCGAGCAAGCCATGCGAGCGGTGCCCGAGGAGCTGATTCTTGCCATCGAGGCCGCGGCCGCCAATATCGAGCGCTTCCACGCCGCCCAGCGCATGCAACCCATCGAGGTGGAGACAGCCCCCGGTGTCCACTGCGAGCAACGGCAGTTGCCCATCAACACTGTGGGTCTATACATTCCTGGTGGCAACTCCCCGCTCTTCTCCACAGTGCTCATGCTTGCCGTACCGGCACGCTTGGCAGGTTGCAAGCGTGTCGTCCTATGCACTCCCGCCAACAAAGACGGCCAAGTGCACCCGGCTATCTTCGCCGCGGCTGGAACCGTGGGGGTAACTGAGATTTACAAGACCGGAGGGGCACAGGCAATCGCCGCCATGGCCCTGGGTACCAGCGAGATACCCCGGGTAGACAAGATTTTCGGTCCCGGCAACCGATTCGTCATGGAAGCCAAGCAGCAGGCGACACGACTCGGTGTCGCCATCGACATGCCCGCCGGCCCATCGGAGGTGATGGTTCTCGCCGACGACGGCGCCCGCCTCGAATGCATCGCCGCCGACTTCCTCTCCCAAGCCGAACATGGCCCCGACAGCCAGTCGATACTCATCACATGCTCTCCCCGCTTGATTGACGCTCTCCCCGCCGTAATCGAACAGCAAGCGTCCACCCTCCCCAAGAGAGAATTGGTGGGAAAATCCCTAAGCCACAGTCGATTGGTATTGGTGAATAATGAGGAGGAAATGATGGCGTTGGCCAACGAATACGCCCCCGAGCATCTAATTATAGCTATGGCCAATTGGCGCGAACTGAAGGGCCGTGTAGAGAATGCCGGCTCGGTGTTCCTGGGCTATAATACCCCGGAAAGCGCCGGCGACTACGCCTCGGGCACCAACCATACGCTACCCACCTCGGGCTACGCGCGCGCCTACTCGGGAGTCAACCTCGACTCCTTCATGAAGAAGGTCACCTTCCAGCATCTCACTGCCGAAGGGGTCGCCTCCATCGCCCGCACAGTCGAGCTGATGGCTCTCGCCGAAGGCCTCGATGCCCACGCCCGCGCCATGACCCTTCGCTGAACAAAATCGCAAAAAAATCCAAAATCATTTGGAATATTCGGAAATTGGCAGTACCTTTGCCACGCAATTGACGGAAAGCCCTTTCCGAGGTTGCAAAAATGCTTCAATAGCTCAGTTGGTTAGAGCATCTGACTGTTAATCAGAGGGTCGTTGGTTCAAGTCCATCTTGAAGCGCAAACAATTTAAAAGCCTTATCGCTGGCTTTTACGCTGCCACGATAAGCGACAATGCTTCAGTAGCTCAGTTGGTTAGAGCACCTGACTGTTAATCAGGGGGTCGTTGGTTCAAGCCCATCCTGAAGCGCCAAAAGCCAAGCGACTTGCAATCAGCGATTTAAAGCGATTGCAAGTCGTTTTGTTAATGGCAAATATCCAGCGAGGATTTAAAAAAAGACCGAAAAAGTGTAGCATTTCGTGGCAATTTGTCGCTTTGTGGCGCAGAACTCCCGCGCAATCTCCCGCGCAGTCGGGGCTAAATGGGACGGGACCCGCGCAATCTCCCGCGCAGTCGGGGCTAAATGGGACGGGACCCGCGCGATCTCCCGCGCATTTCGGTAGGTCGATGTTTAAATCCATGGCAACAATCAGGTTTTATCTGGACGTGCGCCGTCCACGCAAAAGCGACGGCAAATCCCAACTTCAGTTCCAAATCAACCACAAGGGGAAGACTTCGCTCGTCCCGTTGGGGATGTACCTGCTCCCGGGGGAGTGGGACGCAGTCGGTCAACGCGTCACCGGCGACAGCCCCGCGCACAAGCGGATGGATATCCTGCTGCGCAAATGGCGGTTGGATGTTGACGTGGCGATGCTCGACACGCCGACGTGCGGGATGGACGCGAAAGGGGTGGCGACGGTGGCGGCGAGTCTCGACATCCCGAAGGAGACGATAGCGGCGGCGCTGGGCAAGAAGGACGGCGGCAAGCGGATGCGGGAGCTGGAGAAGGCGAAGCTGATGGAGAAAGCCCCAGAGATGGTAAAGCGGGGCGTTGAGTCGTTACGCTCATTAGCCGACGGCAAGGACCGGGTGGAAAACGCCATGGAGCGAAACGACCTCGAACAGTATGGAGGCACGGCGGCGATTTCGTTTGATTGGGGCAAGCCGGGGAATCCCGACAAAGGATATAAAGGGGGGTTCGGGATCAGCCATATATTCTCCAAACATGGAGCTGAAACCCTGGGTCATATCATTGATGTGATAGCCAGTGGCGATATTGTGCGCCATGTTGAGGGTAACAAAACCGTGGTTATCGGCAAGGATGGATATGAGGCTGTGCTTGCGTTGACCCGCGATGGAAATAAGGAAAGCTGGTTGTTGTCGGGGTGGAACACTGACTTAGAGAAAGAAAAAGCCGATGTGCAAGGCGAGGTTAGTGCTCAATCCAGGACTACGCAAACCAACCCTACGTTTAGTCGTGAAGATTTGGGAGCGGCTCTTTCCGACGCGAAGATAACAAATATTTTCGACAAGGTAACGAACGCCAAGGAGAAAGCTCTCCGAATCCGAACAAGGGGGAGCTTGCCGACGGCTTGGTGGTTTATGACGTGGAGGACACGAAGGCGGGCCAGGCGGCTATGCGCGAGGTGATCAACACTCATTGGGGCGAGGACTCGAACCCATGGTGCCTGTTGCAGGGTGACGGGCAGACCAAGCATTCGGTGGTTTACCATCCCAACGGACGGAAGGCGCTTGAGCGAGACGACTGGATGAAATGGATTCAAGACGGACTTAGCCTTTACTTGAACAAACAAAGAATCCAGACTTTGATAGCCCAACACTGAACCGATCTCGATGAGGTGGATTATCTGAATCTGGATTCGGTTACAAAAATAGTTGAAAACTTTGAGAATCCTCCAATTGAGGATGCTAAAAAAGTGAAAATTCGGCGAAGCGGGAGGCGGCTGAGCGGATGGGGAGGCGGCTGAACACCGGGGCGACGATAGTCGACACAGTGGAGGGGCTGCGCGAGCTTGACGTGTATAAGCTGGCTAACCGGGAGACGCGGGCGCTGATGGAGACGCGCCCAGGGTTCTTTGACCCGAGGACGGGGCAGATAGTGATTAATCTTGAGCGGTGTCGCGACGCGGCTGACGTGGCGTCGACGGTGCTTCACGAGACGGCGGGTCATTACGGGTTGCGGGAGCTGGTGGCGAAGTTGGGGGGCAAGGAGGGCGCGACGGCGGAGGAGAAGAACGAGATGATGTCGCGGTGGTGCATGGACTTGTACGAGCGTTTGGACGGCAAGACGCGGGCTGAGGTGGCTCGGGCGGCTGCCCGGAACGGGTGGCGGCTGGACGTGGCGGTAGAGGAGCGTATGAGCGAGCTTGCTGAGATACCCGAGGGGAAGATGACGGCTGCCGAGCGGGGAGTGTGGAACCGGGTGAGGGCGTGGGCGAAGCGGTTGTTGATGGATGTGTTCGGTATCGACCATTTGCCGAAGTGGGTGAAGTTGACTGACGCTGAGCTGCGGTATATGGTGAAGCGCAGCCGTCTGAACTTGGAGAACCGCGGGTTGAGTGGGGACCCGATGGAGGTGGCCGAAGATATCGTGTTGCGGCAGGACTTGGGGCTTGAGGACCGCGGCGATGGAATCGCCGGGCACGGTGGCTCGTTGCTGTGGCGGGCGGGTGACCCTGAGGACAGGGAGCGGGTGAGGGTGCGTGACGAGTACGAGGGGAGGTTGCGGCGTGGTGTGTGGCAGAGTCGGGAGGCGTTGCAGGATTCGATGTTGTCGATGAAGACGGCGATGCTGGAGACGTTGAGGGCGGAGGGCAACGGGGTGGAGAAGGTCGAGGATGTGGCGTCGTGGGAGATCCCGTATCTCGGGAAAATTGTGGAATATTTGGGATTGCGGGGAATTTTCGCTAATTTCGCAGTTTTCTTGGAGATATATGCGAAAAGTGCTCTTATTGATATTGGCGGTGGTCGCCATCGGTGGCGCGCGGGCCGAGGAGGTGCTGAAGGACTTTAGGTTTAAGTTCTACGGGCGGGTGCGCGCCGACCTTTTCTACAATTCTCGAACGAATGAGGAGACGGTCGACGGGCTGTTCTACCTTTACCCCAAGGATCGTAGTTACGACGCCGCGGGTGAGGACTTGAACGCGTCGCCGCAGAGCAATATGTACGTGATTTACTCGCGCTTGGGGGTGGATATCGCAGGGCCGAAAATAGGCACTGCTGAGACCTCGGCGAAAATCGAACTGGATTTTCGAGGATCGGGTAGCACCTACGCTCTCGCCCGCATACGCCACGCTTATTTGCAGTTGGCATGGGAGCGTTCGGCGGTGCTGGTGGGACAGACGTGGCACCCGCTGTTTGGCGAGGTGTCACCGTCGGTGCTGAACTTGGCCACCGGGGCGCCGTTCCAACCGTTCAACCGCAGTCCACAGGTGAGGTATCGCTACACGGCGCCAAGCGGTTGGATGTTGACCGGTGCGGCGATATGGCAGTCGCAATATAATTCGGCTGGACCTGTGGGGAAGAGCCATACCTACCTGAAAAACAGTTGTATACCAGAATTATACGCTGGCGTGGATTATCGGAAGCCGACGTGGCAGGCTGGGGTAGGGGTGGAGATGCTGTCGCTTAAGCCGCGCACGCAGGCCGAGGTGGATGGGCTTGTGTACAAGGTGAACGAGAGGGTGACGTCGGTGTCGGCCGAGGCTCACGCGAAATATAGCTATCGGGATTTGGCGATTTCGGGTAAAACGATATATGCCAGCAATTTAACCCATTGCTCGATGCCGGGCGGCTACGCGGTGACGGAGGTTAACCCGGTTAATGGCGAGCAGAGTTATAGCCCGTTCCATCACTCGATGACATGGTTGAATGTCACCTACGGCAAGCGATGGCAACCGGGGTTGTTTGTGGGGTATTTGAAGAATCTTGGCGTGGGGAAAGAGATAACGGGGACTACTTATGGCACTAACACCAATTTGGACCAGGTGGTGAATGTGAGCGCGCAGTTGACTTATAATATCTCGGCGCTGAAGGTGGGGGTGGAGTTGACGCCGTGCTGGGCGTGGTATGGGACGATAGATAATCGCGACGGCAAGGTGAAGGACACCCATTCGGTGGCGAATTTCAGGGCGCTGGCGGTAATTATGTATTCTTTTTAATGAATTATCGCATTATCGCATTATCGCATTATCGCCTCGAGTGGAATGCGTCGTGATAACGTTATAACGTAATAACGTGATAACGAAGCGCAAGCTTGCCTCTTGCCTCTTGCCTCTTGCCTTTTGCCTTTTGCCTCTTGCCTTTCTTTATCCTTTATCCTTAATAAAAAGGGGCCTCGCGAGGCCCCTTTTTGTTACTTGTCTTTCTTTTTGGCGATCTGTCGCTCGATAGCTTCGAGGCAGACGTCGATAGCTTCTTCGAAGGTGTCGGCCACCTTGTTGGCCACTATGTCGTCGTGGGATGGTAGGGTGACTTTCACCACAGCCTCCTTGTTGTTTGCGGTTTCGGGTTTCACTACCTTCAGTGTAACGTCCACGCCAGTAGCGTCGGGCACGTGACGACCCAGGCGCTCGGCCTTCTTGTTGATGAACGCTACCAGACGCTCGCTGGCGTCGAAGTGGATGGCTTGAATTCTAACTTCCATAATTATCCGTTTTTTAGGGCGCGGGGATGCGCCAGTTGATAATTTTGTTTTAGCTCACGGTATGTGATATGAGTATATATCTGAGTGGTCATAAGGCTTTGGTGGCCAAGGAGTTGCTGAACTGAGGTGAGTTGTGCTCCGTCGTTGAGCAGGTCGGTTGCGCAGGAGTGCCTCAGCACGTGGGGGCTGAGCTGCGGGGCGTGAATCCCCGAGTCGAGCATCCCATTATGTACAACCCGGTAGACGGTGGAACGGTTCAAGGGGCGGCCATCGTCGGCGCAGAGCAGGGTGTGGGATGGGCCGAGGCGTGTGTCGCGCAACTCGCGGTAGGTGTCGATGAGCTCGGCTAACTCTTTACCGAAGGGGATGACGCGTTCCTTGTTGCGTTTGCCGGTGACGCGGAGCTGGCCGCGTGCGGTGTCGACGTCGCGGTCGAGCAGGCCGGTAAGCTCGGAGCAGCGCATGCCTGTGGAGTAGAGGGCGAGGAGAATAAGGCGGTCGCGCACCTCACGGAGGTCCTGGAGGTCGATTTCATCGTCGAGCATGACGGCGGTCTCCTCGGGGCGGGCGAAGGATGGGAGGTGCTTGGATTTTTTAGGCAGGGTTAGGCCTTCGGTAGGGTTGTCCCGGAGGCCGTGGTGTTCCTGGAGGAAGCGGAAGAAGGCTCGCAGGGAGGAGACCTTGCGGCGGATGGAGGTAGCGCCGATATGATGTGAGGCCAGCTCGGCTACCCATTGGCGCAAGTCGTTGAGGGTCATGTCCCATGGCTGGAGATCGTCGGGGCTACCGTTAGTGGCGAACTCGGCCCATTGCTGAAGGTCGTTGCGGTAGGCAGCGATAGTCAGCGGGGAGTATCCACGCTCGTTTTCCAGGTATGTGAGAAAGTCGTTGATCATGCCATGTGGGTTTCTCGAAAGCGAATTTAGCGCGTCTTTTGGGAATTTCCAAATTTTTCGATAGATTTTCACAAAAAAATCATGATAGGGGGGCATAAAGGATAGGGATGCTTCGTAATAACGTTATAACGTAATAACGTGATAACGAAATTTCCTACCTGGCTGTCCCGCCGGCACGGCGGGACTTCCTATTTAACGGCGGGATGTCCTATTTAACTGTCCCGCCGGCACGGCGGGACTTCCTACTTAGATGGGGGCAGTCCTCCTAAACAAAGATGGGATAAAAATTGTTAAAAATGCTGTGGTTGTCGTTCAAATAAATTCACAGAACGGGTGGAAAACGAAAAAACTTAGTGAAAATTGAATTTTTTTAAAAAAAATGCGTAAATTTGGCGTTCCAAGTAGTCCTTGCACGAATCAGCCGTTAGACCGATGTTCGCTGGCGCGCTGCAGCCTAACAGACGACACGGAACAGAGTTAACCTACACTAATAGCAACCCTTAAAGGAAAATCAACAATCTGAATAATAACTCCTTATGAAGCTAAAACTGTTTTTACTGCTATCGCTGTCAGGGGCGTTGACGTCCATGGCGCAGACAGCCGCTGTGACAGGCCAAGTGGTGGATGCCGACACGGGCAATCCCATCCCCGGGGCCAACGTCTCCTTCAGCAACCAGTCGGCACAATGCACTACGGGCTTGGCCGGCGACTTCAGTGTGAGCAACTTGAATCCAGGCGCGACGGTGGTGATCTTTATCGCCGACGGCTATGCTGCAGGCAGCCGCGCGCTTGAGCTTTACAACAACCAATCGGTCAACGCCGGAGTAATCAAGCTGTATAGCGAGACCATCGGTGGCGACTACTACGACGAGCATGCCGACCTGCTCTTCGACTCGCAAGTGCTTGAGGATGAGGAGGGCAACTCGCAAGCCCTGTCGGCCTTGACGGGCGCTGCCGACGACGTATACTACTCGACGGCGAGCTACAATTTCGGACCGATGTACTTCCGCTACCGCGGTTACAACAGCGAGTATCAGCAGGTGTACATCAACGGCATGAGTTTCAACGACATCGTGCGCGGGCGTTTCAACTTCTCGACGCTGATGGGCTTGACCTCGCGCGCGTTCCGCAACAAGACCACCACATTGGGCATGGGCGCTTCGGCCTACGGCTTCGGTGATATCGGTGGTGCCGTCAACTACAACACACAGGCGTCGACCTATGCCCCGGGCTTCAACGGTTCGGCGGCCTACACCAACAGCAACTACATGTTCCGCGCCATGGCGTCCTACTCGTCGGGCGTTAACGCCGACGGTTGGGCCTGGACGCTCGCCGCTATCGGCCGTTACGCCAAGGAGGGCGAGGTGCCCGGGTCGTTCTACAACTCGGGTGGCGTGTTCTTCTCGTTGGAGAAGATTCTCGATCCCAAGAACTCGATTTCGTTCACGGCCTTCGGCGGTCCCACGCAGCGCGCTGGCGGCTCGCCCACCTATCAGGAGGTTTACGACCTTGTGGGCGACAACCTCTACAACCCCAACTGGGGCTGGCAGGACGGCAAGAAGCGCTCAGCTCGTATCATCGAGAGCTTCGACCCCACGATGATGCTCAACTGGATCTACAAAGATCAGAAAACCACGTTGAACACCGGCGTGGGCGTGCGTTGGGTCAACTACTCGTCATCGGCCCTCAACTGGTATAACGCCAACGACCCCAACCCCACCTACTACCGTTACCTCCCCTCCTATTACTTAGGCGACAACGGCGAGGCCACCGAGCAGAGCGAGCTCTACACCGAGCTGTGGAAATCGGGCCAAATCTCCCAAATCAACTGGGATAACCTCTACCAAATCAACTACTTGAACAACGAGCAGAACAAGACTCTCTCGGAGGCTGACAAGAAAGGCTCGAGCTACATCCAGGAGAAGCGCCACAGCAACCAGTTCAACGCGATGTTCAACACCTACCTCAACCACCGCATCAACGACCAGATGACCTTGCAGGCTGGCGCCAACTTCAACTTCACCCGCGCCATGTACTACAAGACTATCCGCGACTTGCTGGGCGGTGAGTTCTGGATCGATATCGACCCGTTCAGCGACCGCGAGATCACCCTCGACCCGGACATGCTGCAGAACGACCTCGACAATCCCAACCGCCGCGTGGGTGTAGGCGACCGCTTCGGTTACAACTACAACATCGACGCTTTCAAGGCTGGCGCATGGATCCAAAACATGATCACGCTGCCTCGCTGGGACATCAACTACGCTTTGAGCTTGGGTTTCACCCAGTATCAGCGTAACGGCAAGATGCGCAACGGTCGTGCTCCCGAGAACTCGCTGGGCTGGGGCCAGAAGCATCAATTTGACAACGCCGCCATCAAGGCCGGTGCCACATTCAAAATCGACGGCCACAACTTCCTGATGGCCCACGCCGAATACGAGACCCGCGCCCCGCTGGTCGACAATCTCTACATCTCCCCCCGTATCAAGGACACCTCGGTGGCCAACCCCGAGAGCGAGCGCATCATCGCCGCCGACCTTACCTACGGCTGGAACTACCGCAAATTCCGCGGCGCCATTTCGGGCTTCTACACCGTGATGACCCACGGCACGGAGCGTTCATCGTTCTACGACGACCGCTATTCGACCTACACCAACTTCGTTCTTGCCGACGTAAAGAAGGAATTCAAGGGCGTTGAGCTGGGTGCCGCTTATCGTATCACCTCGTCGTTGACGGCCACTGCCGCCGGCACTTATGCCCGCTACCAGTACAAGAACAACCCCGAGGGCACGCGCTCGTTTGAGAACGGTATGTACGAGGACGTCACCAACACTATTTACTTGAAAAACTATTATGTAGGCTCAACGCCCCAGGTGGCCGGCAACATCGGCCTGGACTGGGCCGCACCCCACTCGTGGTTCTTCAACATCAACGCAACCTGGCAAGGCGACGCTTACGTCAACCTGGCTCCTATCTACCATGAGGAGATCAGCGACTTTTACAAGGTGCTGGGCGATATCACCGACGCCTCCAACGGCAACGCTGCCGACCAAGAGTCGCTCCTTGAGAAGAAGGTGAAGGAGTTTACCCGTCAGGACAAGCTGAAAAACGCGTTCACCTTGAACGTATCGATTGGTAAGTTGCTGTACATCAACCGCAAGGTGTCGATGAACTTCAACCTCAATATCAACAACATCCTCAACAACAAGGACGTCGTAACCTACGCTTACCAGCAGGGTCGTATCGATACCGACAACTACACGCGCACGAAGTACCCCAACCGTTACCTCTACGCCCAGGGTATCCGCGTGTTCTTCAACGTAGGCGTTCGTTTCTAAGCCATCAAAGCAGTACCCCACTTTTCATAAAGCATTACAACGATGAAAAAGACATTATTATATATATCGGCCGCTTTGATGGCCTTCGTCGGGCTCTCCTCGTGCGACGACAATTGGGAGACGCCCCCCTACATGCCTGAGCCCCCGGCCGGCATGACCGCCAACACTACCATCAACGAGCTCAAGGACATGTTCTGGAGTACCGAGACCAACTCGGCCACGCTTATCGGCCAGAACGCCGACGGCGAGGATATCGTGATTATGGGTCGCGTGATCTCCAGCGATTCCACTGGCAACATCTACAAGTCGTTCATGATTCAGGATGTGACCACCCACGAGGCTTTGACCATCGGCGTCAATGCCTACGACTTGTACCAAACCTACCAGTTCGGCCAATTGGTGATGATCAACTGTACCGGCCTCTACGCGGGCATGTACAACAACCTGTTCCAGCTGGGTGGCCTTGGCACCTACAACGGCTCGCCGTCGATGACTTTTGCCGACGAGGATGAGTTTGCCGAGCACGCTTGGGCCGTGGGCCTTGCCAACTGGGCCGCTGTCGACACCCTGGAGGTGACGCTTCCTGAGCTTGACGAGGCCGCCAAGACCGTTGAGGGCCGCAAGCAGTGGCAATCGACCTTGGTAAGAATCAAGAACGTGCGCTTCGACGGTGGCGGCTCGCTGCCGTTCAGCGATAGCAGCTCGTCGACCAACCGCTACCTCATCGATGAGACCGGCAAGCAGTTGCTCGTGCGCAACTCCAACTACGCCTCGTTCTGCACCACCATTATGCCCCAGGGCTACGGTGACGCCACCGGTATCCTCTCCTACTACGGCACCTACGGCTGGCAGTTCCTGATTGTCAACCTCGACGGCCTGCAGGGCTACGACTGGACCGTTAAGGAGCCTACCAAGTTCACCTTGACCACCACGGTTCCTTCGGTTGGCCAGAAGTTCTTGATTGTTGCTGGTGACAAGATCGCGCAACCCGTTTCAGGCACCTACGGCTGGATGTACACGGCCGATGCCACCATCAACGACGACCAGATTGGGGCCGACGAGGATGCCGCGTTCACCCTCGAGACCGCTACCGGCGGTTACTACCTCAAGGACGGCAACGACAAGTACATGTTCATGGAAGGCACCTACAACTCGTTCAACGTGTCGACCACCATCCCGGCCGCTGGCGGCGTGTGGACCGTGGAGCCGCAGACCGACGGCACCTTCCGCATCACCAACCTGGCCATGAGCAAGTGGATCCAGTACTCGTCGAGCTATTCTTCCTACGGAGCCTACTCCTCCCAGAGTGGCGTGAACCCCAACCTTTACACCATTAAATAATTAGGCACTGATTATGAAACTGATTAAATATACCATCGCTCTCGCGATCGCGGCCCTGGGCCTCACGGCATGCCAGGACCATATCGACGCGCCTTCCCCTGAGAGCCTTGTGCCCCACGCCACACTCCAGGCCAACATCTCCATCAAGGACCTGAAAACCGCCTACTGGCAGGATGGCCTTAACTATACCGAGCAGATCACCGTCGAGGGACTGAAGCAGAAAATGCCTTCGTTCTCGGGCGACAAGGTGGTGATCTCGGGTCGCGTGGTTTCCTCCGACGAGGCATCCAACGTGTTCAAGAGCCTTGTGATCCAGAACGCTTACGGCGACGACCGCACGTGTATCTCCATGTCGATCAACAAGTATAGCCTCTATGTCAACTATCGTTTGGGCCAAGAGATCGTGATCGACCTCACGGGCATGTACATAGGCAAGTACTGCGGCTTGGAACAACTCGGCTACCCCGAGGACTACAACGGAGGCACCCAGGCTTCGTTCATGTCACCTGAGTTCTTCCAGGACCATGCCGAGCTCAACGGGCTTCCCCAGCCGTCGTTGAACGACACCATCACCTTCGACAACTTCTCGGAAATCGCCAACTCCGCCGAGAGCCTGATCGCCCTGCAGAGCCAATTGGTGCGCTTCAACAACGTGAAATTCGTAGAGGGTGGCACCGGCACCTTCTCCACCTATCACGAGAACGGCAACCAGACCCTCGAGGACATCAACGGCGACCAAACCATCATCGTGCGCACCTCGGGCTACTCCAATTTCTGGAATAAGACCTGCCCCGAAGGCTACGGCGACGTAGTGGGTATCCTCTCATATTACGACACTGGCTCTTCCTCTGGCACCAAGTGGCAGCTGATTCTCAACGCTTACAACGGCTGCATGAACTTCGGCAATCCCACTGTTCCTAAGGGAGACGAGGGCAACCCGTACAGCGTTGACGAGGCTGTAGAGCTGATCAACGCCGGCACGGAGCCTTCAGCCAAGGTTTGGGTTTCGGGTTACATCGTGGGCACAGTCGCTCCCGAGGTAACGAAGATCACCTCCAACTCGGATATCGAATGGGGTTCCGAGGCTACGCTGGCCAACACGATGGTAGTGGGTCCTGTGCCTTACAGCGCCGACAGCCCGCTGTCGATCGCCTCTTGCCTCGTAATCGAGCTGCCGCAAGGCTCCGACCTGCGCAACTACGGCAACCTGCGCGACAACCCCGACAACCTCAATAAGCAGATTTGGCTGAAGGGCGTGCTTGGCAAGGTGCTCTCCTCTCCCGGTATCACCGGCAACAACGGTACGGCAAGCGAGTTCCGTATCGAGGGCCTGCAACTTGAGGACACCTCGGGTATTCCCGACGGTAACGGCTCGGAGTCGTCGCCTTACTCCACCTCGCAGGTATTGAGCGGCGCTGCCTCTGGCTCCAACGTATGGGTGGCCGGCTACATCGTGGGCTATATCCCCGACAAGACCTTCTCGGAGGCCGTAATCGGCGCTGACGGTGCGGTTCAAACCAACGTGATCATCGCCAACACGGCCGATGAGACCAACATCAACAAGTGCATCCCCGTGCAGCTCCCCTCGGGCGACCTGCGCACTGCAGTCAACCTGGCCACCAACCCGGGCAACCTTGGCAAGAAGCTCTCCTACTACGGTGAAATCGCCACCTACTTCGGCACCACGGGATTGAAGACTGGTACCGCCTGGAAACTAGACGGCGAGGGCACTGACACTCCCGATACGCCTGTCACCCCCACAGGCACGTTTACCGCCGGCCGCGTGTCGAGCGTTACCTCGGGCAAGCTTTACGCCATCGGCCTTGACGCCAACTGTGTAGCACCGTTGGCCGAGACCTATACTTATGGCTACCTGCCCAACGTCACCGCAACCGTGAGCGGCAACCAGGTGACTCTCGACGCCGTTAACGGCTGGACAATCGAGTCGACCACCGGCGGCTACACTTTGAAGGATTCTTACGGTCGCTACATTTATCAGACGGGTACCTACAACTCGTTCAACGTGTCGACCTCTCTGCCCTCCACCGGCGGCGTTTGGACCATCACGTTCAACACCAACAAGACCGTCAAGATCACCAACGTGGCTACTGGCAAGACCATCCAGTACTCAGCCTCCTATGGCAACTGGGGAGCCTACTCCGACGTAACCGACTCGTCGCTGCCCTACCTCTTCTTGGATGGAGCCACGGGCGAGGACCCCGGTAACGGTGGCACTCCCGATACCCCCACGACTAGCGACTACAAGGGCGACTTCGACTCGTTCAACGACGGCGTGGCAAAATCGACCTACGGCACCTACACCAACGCCACGGGTTGGACCGCCACCAACTGCAACATCCTCTCGGGATCGTCGTCGGGCGACAACAACCCCAAGTTTGAGTTCATCGGCTCGGAAACCACTCTGGCTCCGTGCATGAACGGCAAGGTGACCACCCCGGGCGAGATTCTCAGCCCCACCTTGACCGGAGGCATCGGCACGCTGACGTTCAACTACGGTTTCGCCTACGCCGAGACCTCGGCGCAGTTCACCGTCAACGTCCTGCAGAACGGCTCGGTTGTGAAGACCCAGACTGTCACTTGCAACACGATTGAGCAGAAGCACGCCTATACGTTCTCGATGGAGTGCAACCTCTCGGGCGACTTCGTGATCCAGATCGTCAATGATTGCCTCAACGCGTCGACCTCCAACAAGGACCGCGTGGCCATCTGGAACCTCACCTGGACCGATTAACCCCATTATAAAGGACGTCGGGCCGTGCCGGCCCGACACTTAGAAAGGACCTCCCGCCGTGCCGGCGGGACAGTTAGAAAGGACGTCGGGCCGTGCCGGCCCGACAATAAAGGAAGCTCCGCCCACCAGGCGGGGCTTCTTTTATCGACTGAAATCGACTGAAATCGAGATGAATCGACTTCTCCCGATTTCTTTCGACATAAATCGATTTAAGTCGACTGAAATCGAGAGAAATCGAGCCCGATGGGGACCTCGAATTGATGCTTGCCAAGACCTCTGAATCGCCTCCCGCGCAGTCAGATAATCCCTGATGGGGGTTGTCTTGATGAAAAAAGACTCCCAACTTGTCATCCTCAACAAGTTGGGAGCAATGATTTGTGGTTTAGCTGACAGTAATAAATATAAATTTATGCCGCTTATTTGAGGCTGTGGAAGGCTTCGGCAAGCCGAAGCTCCTCGCCTAC
>CAZLSW010000038.1:0-29501 GCA_964562375.1 uncultured Muribaculaceae bacterium
GACGCGCCGAGGGACGCGCCGAGGGACGCGCCGAGGGACGCGCCGAGGGACGCGCCGAGGGACGCGCGGAGGGACGCGCCGAGCTGTTAAGAAGTCTAAGGGATTCGGGGATGAACATAGAAGAAATCGCCAAGTGCACCAACATTTCTATTAACGAAATAGAGGAGCTACTCAGCGATTAGATTTTTTCTTCTTGGGGTAGGAGGCAGCTAGCTTTTAAAGAGGCTGCCCAGAGAGCCGGCGAGGTCGGTGGCTTTGCCCTTGATCTCGTCGATCAGCCCCTCTTTCTGGCCGTCGCCGTCAAGGTCGCCCAGCAGCGAGCCGTCCTTCACCTTGGCGATAATATCCTCGATAGAGGTCTTGCCGTCGGAGGTTGCATTCTTAACGTATTCGGTGATTTTCTCCATGTCGATTTTGTCGCCGAACTTATCCTTAAGCTGTTGAATAATCTCTTGTATGTCCATAATCGTAATGCTTTAAAACCTAAGCGGAGGAACTACAGCGGCCAGCGCTGTAATCCCTCTGCATAGTTTAAAACAATAGACCAGGGAATTGGTTGTCCCGATGCTTGGTAAAATGTGTTAACGAGGCCTTAGAACAGCCAGGCGGCGGTAACGGTCCAGAAGCGGTCCTTGCCCGAGTAGATGCTGTTGCCCTTGACATCGTCGTTGCTCTCCACGCTCTTGGTGATGCCCAGGCCATAAGAGCCCTGCACTTGAAGGTGAGAGAACAGCTCCACACCGATACCGAAATTCCACGAGCAGTCGAACGACTTGTTCTTGAACGCATCCATGCTCTTCTTGGAGCACAGGAAGGCGAACGACGGGCCTGTGAAGATGTAGGGCTTCACGATCTTCTGCACGCCTATGATGTTGATCTTGTACTTGATGTTGACCGGAATCTCGAAATAGTCGCGGTTGTATTTGACGGTGGCTTCGTTGCCGTAGCCGTCCTCGGCGTTGTGCTCAAACGAACGGCGAACGTACATAAGCGACGCGTCGAAGCACAATCCCACGATAGGCACGCCCACCTCGGCCATCAATCCTCCGGTAAAGCCTGTGCGATTGTCCGAGTCAAGCCCGCTCTTGTCCATATGGAGCTTATTGGTGGTGAAACCGATTTTGGGACCGAAGTGGAACTGCGCCGAAGCCGACCCTACGGCCATCACCGCTACTACGAGAGCTACAAGAAATTTTTTCATAATGTGAGGTGTTTTTGGTGAATAATATTCCTTTTTCGGCTACAAAGATACAACTCTGCGGCGAGAAAGCCGCAAAATCCGCGAAAAAATCGTTAACTTCGCGCCAAAATCATTCAATCATCACAGCACCACCACCGCATGGTACAATTTTTCAAGAAAGGGGCCGACATTGTGATCGCCGTTGACGCTGACCATCAGTTGTCGCCCGCAGAAAATGAGCGTTTGCAATGGCTTTTCGACGGGGCTAAGCCTTTGGCGCCCCGCAAGGTGAAAGGCAGTTATGTTGGCCCGCGCCGAGAGATGATCACTCCCTGGAGCACCAACGCCGTTGAAATCACCCAGAACATGGGCCTTCAAGGGATCACCCGCATCGAGGAGTACCACCGCGTGCCCGTTGGCAAGGAGGCCTCCTTCGACAAGATGCTACAGCGCCTTTATTCTGAGGGATTGGACCAGCAGGTGTTCAACCCTGGTCGTAAGCCCGAGGCTATTATAGAAGTAACCGACATCCACGCCTATAACCTTAAGGAGGGACTAGCCCTTAGCCCAGACGAGGAGAACTACCTCAATGGCTTGGCCGAGAAATTAGGCCGTCCCCTTACCGACAGCGAGATTTTCGGTTTCTCCCAGGTCAACTCCGAGCACTGCCGTCACAAGATTTTCAACGGCACGTTCATCATCGACGGCGAGGAGAAACCCATGTCGTTATTCAAGCTTATCAAGCGCACATCGCAAGAGAACCCCAACGGGCTTGTTTCCGCCTATAAAGATAATGTGGCGTTCGTCAAGGGTCCCAAAGTTGAACAGTTTGCGCCCCAACATCCCGACCGTCCCGACTACTTCCAGGTAAAACCGATCGACACTGTGATCTCGCTCAAGGCCGAGACACACAACTTCCCCACCACCGTGGAGCCGTTCAATGGCGCGGCTACCGGCACCGGTGGCGAGATTCGCGACCGCTTGGGAGGAGGTCGTGCCTCCCTGCCACTGGCTGGCACTGCCGTCTACATGACCTCCTATCCTCGCCTCTCGCCTGAGCATCGCTGGGAGTTGATGATGGACCCGCGAGCTTGGCTTTACCAAACCCCCTCAGATATCCTCATAAAGGCCTCCAACGGCGCTAGCGACTTCGGCAACAAGTTTGGTCAACCGCTCATCTGCGGTTCTCTCCTTACCTTTGAACATGAGGAGGATAAGCGATGCTACGCCTACGACAAGGTAATCATGCTTGCCGGTGGCGTGGGTTTCGCCGCCAAGCGCGACGCTATCAAGGGCGAGCCCGACCCCGGGCAGAAAGTAGTGGTAATGGGAGGTGACAACTACCGCATCGGTATGGGTGGCGGTGCCGTTTCCTCGGTTGAGACCGGCCAATACGACAACTCAATTGAGCTTAACGCCGTGCAACGAGCCAACCCTGAGATGCAGAAACGTGTGGCCAACGTCATCCGCGCCCTCGCCGAGGACGAACGCAACCCCATCGTGTCCATCCACGACCATGGCGCTGGTGGCCACTTGAACGCACTCTCGGAGCTCGTGGAGAGTACCGGTGGCAAAATCGATATCGACTCCCTCCCTATAGGAGATCCCACGCTGAGCGACAAGGAGATCGTGGGCAACGAGAGCCAAGAGCGCATGGGATTTGTGGTCAACGCCGACGACATACCCTATATCGAGCGCATCGCCCAGCGAGAACGCGCCCCGATTTACGTCGTGGGCGAGACTACCGACGACCATCGCTTTACATTTGAGCACAGCAAGACCCACGGCCGCAACCCCATCGACTTGGAGATGGCCGATATGTTTGGCAACTCCCCCAAGACGGTGATGCGCGACTCGACCATCGAGCGCCGCTACGCCGATGTGGAGTACGATCTGACGAAGCTCCCCGATTACCTGCGCGATGTGCTTCGCCTGGAGGCTGTGGCCTGCAAAGATTGGCTGACCAACAAAGTTGACCGCTCCGTCACTGGCCGCATCGCTCGCCAGCAATGCCAAGGCGAGATTCAGTTGCCCTTGAGCGACTGTGGTGTCGTGGCCCTCGACTACCGGGGCAAGGAGGGTATCGCCACCTCTATCGGTCACGCTCCCCAAGTGGCCCTCGTTGACGCCGCCAAAGGTTCGGTGATGGCTATCGCCGAAGCACTTACCAACATCGCCGGTGCCAACCTCAAAAACGGGCTTAAATCAGTGTCGCTGAGCGCCAACTGGATGTGGCCTTGCAAAAATCCCGGCGAGGATGCGGCCCTTTACCGTGCCGTACAAGCCTGCTCCGACTTCGCTGTCGCCCTTGGCATCAATATCCCCACGGGCAAGGACTCTCTGTCCATGACCCAGAAATACGGCGAAGAGAAGATATTTGCTCCAGGCACTGTAATCATCTCGGCCGCAGGCGAGGTTACCGATGTGAAGAAGACCCTCACCCCCGTGCTACAGCCCCGAGAATCCACATTATATTATATAGACTTCTCCAGCGACTCGCTCAGGCTTGGAGGCTCGGCTCTCGCGCAGGTGCTAAACCGCCTTGGCGCCGACGCTCCCACGGTGCAGGATCCACAGAAGTTCATCACCGCGTTTGCCACCGTGCAACAATTGGTGAAGAAAGGCCTGTTACTGGCTGGCCATGACGTGTCGGCCGGAGGTTTGATCACAACGCTGCTGGAGATGACGTTCGCCAACACCAAAGGTGGAGTTAATGTCTACACCGACGGCTTCGCCATGCATGGAGAAAAAGACTTGGCAAAGATTCTTTTCGCCGAGAATCCCGCCATGGTAATCCAGGTGGATGACCGCAAGAAGGACCGCGTGGAGGCCATTCTCGACCAATCCGGCGTGAAATACTTCCCTATCGGCGCCACGGCAGCCGACCGCGTGCTGATGATCACCCACGATGACCAAATCCACCTTGTGCCCATCGACTCGATGCGCGACGTGTGGTTTGAGTCCTCCTATCTGCTCGACTCCATCCAAAGTGGTGAGAAGTGCGCCGCTCTGCGCTACCAGAACTATAGCAAGCAACCCCTGCGCTACCGTATCCCCGCCTCATTCAAGGGCAAGAAGGGCGACATCAACACTGATCGCAAGGGCGTAAAAGCTGCCATTATCCGCGAGAAAGGCATCAACGGCGACCGCGAGATGGCCTACTCGCTCTATTTGGCCGGATTTGACGTCAAGGACGTGCATACAACCGACCTGATGAGCGGACGCGAGACCTTGGACGACGTCAACATGATCGTGTTCTGCGGCGGATTCTCCAACTCCGACGTTCTCGGCTCGGCCAAGGGATGGGCAGGCGCTTTCCGCTGGAACGACACCGCCAAGGCCACCTTGGAGCGCTACTTCAAGCGCGACGACACCTTGTCGTTAGGCGTCTGCAACGGTTGCCAGCTGATGATCGAACTGGGCTTGATCAACCCCGAGCATGGGCGTAAAACCAAGATGGAGCACAACATAAGCCATAAGTTTGAATCCCAATTCGTTGGCGTGACCATCCCCGAGAACCACTCGGTGATGCTCGGCTCCCTTTCGGGCATGAAGCTAGGCATATGGGTGGCGCACGGCGAGGGCCGCTTCTCGCTGCCCGAGTCGCTCGACAGTTACCACATCGCATTGAAGTACAACTACGCCGCCTACCCCGGCAACCCCAACGGCTCTCGCGCCTCGGTAGCCGGATTGGCCTCAGCCGACGGTCGACATCTGGCTATGATGCCCCACTTGGAACGTGCCATATTCCCCTGGCAGTGCGCCTACTACCCCGCGTCACGCCGTCGCGACGATGTCACCCCTTGGATTCAAGCATTCATTAACGCCCGCCAGTGGGTAGAGAACAAATTAGGAAAATAAACCACATAGGGTCACTGAGGATACACCATTCTCCGTGGCCCTTTTCTCAAAACAATTTATTATGGGAGGATTTTTTGGAGTAGCGAAGAAATCGCGCTGCGTCGACGAGCTTTTCTACGGCGTTGACTACAACAGCCATACGGGCACCCGTCGCGCGGGCATGGCCGTCGTCGACCCCTCGGGCATCTTTTCGCGCTCCATCCACAACATCGAAAACAGTTACTTCCGCTCCAAATTTGAGGGCGACTTGGAAGAATTTGACGGCAACTCGGGTATCGGCGTCATCAGCGACACCGACGCCCAGCCTATCATCGTCAACTGCCACCTTGGCAAATTCGCAATCGTCACCGTGGGGCGCATCAACAACATCGTGGAGCTTGAAAAGGAATTGCTGGCCAAGGGTCACCACTTCTGCGAGCACTCCTACGACATCATCAATCCCACCGAAATGGTGGCCGCACTGATTAGCGAAGGCACCGACTACGTAACCGGCATACGCAACGCCCAGAGCCGCATCAAAGGCTCGGTGTCCATGTTGTTGCTTACCGACCATGGCATCATCGCCGCGCGCGACCGCTTCGGCCGAACACCCATTATCCTTGGACAGAAATCCGACGCCATGGCAGCTACCTCAGAGAGCTGCGCTTTCCCCAACCTCGACTTCACCATCTGCCACGAGTTGACCCCCGGGGAGATTGTGGAATTCAATGCCGATGGTTACCGTCAACTGTCGCCCGGTGGGTGTCACTCGCAAGTGTGCGCCTTCCTGTGGACATATTACGGCTACCCGGCGTGTCAGTATGAGGGTCGCAACGTCGACCAGATGCGTTACCAGACAGGCGAGATGATGGGCCAGGAGGACCCCACTGAGATTGACGTCGTAAGCGCAATCCCCGACTCGGGCATCGGCATGGCCTTAGGTTACGCCCAGGGTAAGAAAGTACCCTATCAGCGAGCCATCGTCAAGTACACCCCCACGTGGCCCCGATCGTTCACCCCTTCCACTCAGGAGCGCCGTGAGTTGGTGGCCAAGATGAAGCTTATCCCCAACAAATCGGTTCTGCAGGGCAAGCGTGTGGCATTCTGCGACGACTCCATTGTGCGTGGCACCCAGCTGCGCGACAACGTGCGTGACTTCTACGACGCCGGTGCCAAGGAAGTGCACATACGCATCTCGTGTCCCCCGCTCATCTACGCTTGCAAGTTTATCAACTTCACCTCCTCCAAGAGCGACCTCGAGCTTATCACCCGCCGCGTGATCGAGCAATTGGAGGGCTCTCCCGACAAGAACCTCGACCGCTACGCCACAGCCGGCACGCCTGATTACAACCGCCTTGTGGAGGAGATTCGCCGCCAGTTGGGAGTGGATTCGCTACAATTCTCCTCGTTGGAGCATGTGGTGAAAGCTATCGGCTTGCCCAAGGAGCGTATCTGCACCCACTGCTTCGACGGCACCAGCCACTGCTAAGTATTAAGTGTTAGTGATTAGTGATTAAGTATGTCACTAATCACTAATCACTAATCACTCTCCCTCCGACCCCTGTTAGGATAATTTATGACCACTTTTTTGGCGTTTTAGAACAATTCGCGTAAATTTGCAACCTTAATTAAGATAAAAATTTCGCAAAAAATTAAATAAACCACATTATTATGAGTTTAAACATCATTGTTCTTGCCAAGCAGGTGCCCGACACCCGCAACGTAGGCAAAGACGCGATGAAAGAGGATGGCACCATCAACCGCGCCGCGTTGCCCGCCATCTTCAATCCCGAAGACTTGAACGCATTGGAGCAGGCAATCCGCTTGAAGGAGAAAAATCCCGGCTCCACCGTTACCTTGCTCACCATGGGACTTCCCCGCGCCGCCGAGATCATCCGCGAGGCTATCTATCGTGGCGCCGACACCGGTATTGTCCTCACCGACCGTGCTCTCGGTGGAGCCGACACCCTTGCCACCTCGTATTCCCTGGCGCAGGCCGTGAAGAAGATTGGCGACTACGACATCATCCTCGGTGGTCGACAGGCCATCGACGGAGACACCGCGCAGGTGGGTCCTCAAATCGCCGAGAAGCTCGGTATCCCCCAAGTTACTTATGCCGAAGAGATCGTTGACCTGAGCAACGGCCACGTGATTGTGAAACGTCGCCTGGAGCATGGCGTGGAAACCGTGAAGGCCCCGCTGCCCTGCGTGGTTACGGTTAACGGCTCGGCCGCTGAATGCCGTCCCCGCAACGCCAAGCGTGTGATGAAATACAAATACGCCGTTTCCCCCTCCGAGATGGACAAGCTCTCCGACGAGGTAAAGGCTATCGTCGAGAAGCGTCCCGAGCTCCAGCTCAAGGAATGGGGCGCCGCTTTCGTCGAGGCCGACCCCGAGCAGATAGGATTGCCCGGCTCCCCCACCAAGGTGAAAGCTATCGAGAACGTGGTGTTCACCGCCAAGGAAAGCCGCCGATTGAGCGACAACGACGCTGAGATCGAGGACTTGGTGAAAGAGCTGATCGCCAACCACACCATCGGTTAACCCTTTAAAACGATTACGAAAATGGCTGATAATAACAACCTGATAGTATATTGCGAGTTTGAGGACGGCAAAGTGGCCGACGTGAGCCTCGAGCTCTTGACCAAAGGCCGCGTGCTTGCCGACCGTCTCGGATGCCGTCTGGAGGCTATCGTCATCGGCGACAACCTCAAGGATGTGGAAAAGCAAATCGCCCCCTACGGCGCCGACGTCATCTACAAGGTGGAGGACAAGCGTCTATCCCCCTATACCTCCAATCCCCACGCCGCTGTGCTGATTAACCTCTTCCGCGAGATTAAGCCACAAATCTGTCTGATGGGAGCCACTTGCGTTGGCCGTGACCTTGGTCCCCGCGTAAGCTCCTGCCTGCACAGCGGCCTTACCGCCGACTGTACAGCCTTGGAGATTGGCGACCATGTGGATCCCAAGACCAAGAAGGAGTATACCGACTTGTTGATGCAAATTCGCCCCGCTTTCGGCGGTAACATCGTTGCCACGATTGTCAACCCCGAGTGCCGTCCACAGATGGCTACCGTGCGTGAGGGCGTGATGAAGAAAGAGATCAAGGATCCCGCCTACAAGGCTGAGGTAATCGACCTCGACCCCTCGAAATACGTAAAGGACGAGGACTTCGTTGTGGAAATCATTGACCGTCACATTGAGAAATCCAAGGTCAACATCAAAAACTCCCCCATTATCGTCGCCGGCGGCTACGGCGTAGGCTCTAAGGAAAACTTCCAGCTGCTCTATGACCTGGCCGCTACCCTTGGCGCTGAGGTGGGCGCTTCGCGTGCCGCAGTCGATGCCGGTTATGTGGAGCATGAGCGCCAAATCGGCCAAACTGGTGTTACCGTGCGCCCCAAGCTCTATATCGCTTGCGGAATCTCGGGTCAAATCCAGCACATCGCAGGCATGCAGGAGAGCTCGATGGTGATCTCCATCAACTCCGACCCCGACGCTCCTATCAACACCATCGCCGACTATGTGATCACCGGCACCATCGAGGACGTTATCCCCAAACTCATCAAGTATTACAAGAAAAATTCCAAATAAGCCATGGCTAATTTCTATACCGACAATCCCGACCTGAAGCTTCACCTCTCCCATCCCTTGATGCGCAAAATCGTTGAGCTCAAGGAGCGTGGCTTCAGCGACGCCGAGAAATTCGACTACGCGCCCATCAACTACGAGGACGCTATCGACAACTACGACCGCGTGCTTGAGATCGTGGGCGACCTCTGTGGAGGCCAAATCCACGACAATGCCGAGGGCGTTGACCACGAGGGTCCGACGGTGAAGGACGGACGCGTCACCTACGCCTCTGGCACAATCGAGAACCTTGAGGCTTGCCGCAAGGCTGGCCTGATGGGCATGGCCATGCCCCGCCGATTCGGTGGCTTGAACTTCCCCATAACTCCCTATATCATGGCTGCCGACATCGTGAGCCGAGCCGACACCGGTTTTGAGAACCTGTGGGGCTTGCAGGATTGCGCCGAGACTCTTTATGAGTTCGGCTCCGAGGACCAGCGTGAGCGCTTCATTCCCCGCGTGTGCGAAGGCGAGACAATGTCGATGGACCTCACCGAGCCCGATGCTGGCTCCGACCTCCAGAGCGTAATGCTCAAGGCCACCGAGCAACCCGACGGTACTTGGCGCTTGAACGGCGTGAAACGTTTCATCACCAACGGCGACAGCGACATCCACTTGGTGCTCGCCCGCTCCGAGGAAGGCACAACCGATGGCCGTGGCCTCTCGATGTTCATCTACGACAAGAAGGACGGTGGCGTGAACGTGCGCCGCATCGAGAACAAGATGGGTATCAAAGGCTCCCCCACCTGCGAGCTCGTATACAAGAACGCCAAGGCTGAATTGTGCGGATCGCGTCGTCTGGGCCTTATCAAATATGTGATGGCCCTGATGAACGGCGCCCGATTGGGTATTGCCGCCCAGGCTGTGGGCGTGAGCGAGATCGCCTACCGCGAGGCTTTGGCCTACGCTCGCGACCGCAAGCAGTTTGGCAAAGCTATCATCGAGTTCCCCGCCGTTTACGAGATGCTCGCCGTGATGAAAGCCAAGTTGGACGCTTCCCGTTGCCTCCTTTACGAGACCGCCCGCTACGTCGACGTTTACAAGGCTTATGAGGACATCGCCCGCGAGCGCAGCCTCACTCCCGAGGAGCGCCAGGAGATGAAGAAGTACACCCGCTTGGCCGACGCTCTTACCCCCATGGTAAAAGGCATGGGCTCGGAGTACTGCAACCAGAACGCCTACGACTGTATCCAGATTCACGGCGGCTCGGGCTTCATGAAAGATTACGCTTGCGAGCGCGTTTACCGCGACGCTCGCATCACCTCCATCTACGAGGGTACCACCCAGCTGCAGGTTGTGGCAGCCATCCGCCATGTCACCACTGGCACCTATAAGGGCCTGATGGACACTTACGCTGCAATGGAGGTGTCGGAGCAACTCAAGCCTATCGCCGACCGCTGCGCCGCTATGGTAGAACTCTACGAGAAGGCTATTGCGACCGTTAACGAGCGAAAGGCCGATGCTCCCGAGCTGGGCGACTTCATGGCTCGCCGATTGGTGGAGATGGCAGGCAACATTATCATGACTTACTTGCTCATCACCGACGCTACCCGCTACTCTTCCGAGTCGATGGCCAAGAGCGCCGAGGTGTACTGCAATCTTGCCGAGAGCGAGGTTGCTCGCCACAGCGAGTTCATCGAGAAATTCGCTCCCGCCGACATCGCTTGCTACAAAGCATAAATTTGGCTTCAAAAATACCCGATTCCACGCTGAGGCTTCCCGCCCTTGGCGTGGAATTTTTTTGCCATACTGTGAAACTAATCCCCGACTGTTGAGTCAAATAATTAGTTATGCGTGAAACCAACGAAAAAGAGAGCCGCTTCCTGCGCTTGATAGAGGACAATCGGCGACTGGTGTCGAAGGTGTGCTACATGTATGCCATCGATTCAGCCCATTTCGACGACTTGTATCAGGAAACCATGCTCAATCTATGGCGTGGGCTCGACACGTTCCGTGGCGAATCGGCTCCATCCACTTGGATTTACCGTATGACCATCAACACTTGCCTTACCGACTGCCGACGATTGAAAAATCGCCCTTCGGCGATGCCCGCCGAGGCCCTCCCCGAGGTCAACGATCCCCTGAGCGACCGCCCAGAGCAGTTGCGGGAGATGTACCGACTGATAAGCCAATTGGGTGAGGTCGACAAGGCAATCGTGATGATGTGGCTCGACGAATTGAGCTATGACGAGATAGCCGAGGCTACGGGATTGCCCCGCAACACCGTTGCCACACGCCTGCGACGCGCCAAAGCCCGCCTTGTTGCCGCTGGCAACAGTTAATCCTCCCGTAGCTTAAGCTCGTTATTACGTCATTACGTTATTACGAAAAAATGAAAAAATAACCTACTCGCAATATGGATCTCGACTCAATAAAATCACAATGGCAAAAAGCCGATGCCCCAAAATGCCCTGACAGCGAAAAGCTATTGGAGCTGACGCGCAAGAAAAACGTGAGGACCACTTCCGAAAAACTCGCTCGCCGATTCCGCAGCTTGGGAGTCGTGAGCTTTCTGGCGATTGCGTTTGTAGGCCCTTTGCGCAACATTCTGGGGCCTCTTGGCGACAATCTCGCATGGGTCTACGCCCTGTTTATGATCGCTATGGGCGTCATGGATCTTTCCCTTTATCGCCGTATCCAGCAGGGGCATTGGATGGAATTACCTATCGCTCATGCCTACCAAGCTGTTACTCGATTCCGTATCCTTCGCCTACGTCTTCAGGTGGTGTCAATTGCCTTGGCTATACCTTTGCTCGCCTGGATGCTGTGGATATTCTATCACCACGAGGACGAAGGGTTGTTCATAGGAGGTCTGATAGGCTTGGTTACCGGCTTGGTCGTCGGGCTTTGCACCAACGCCCGTATCAATCGTGAAATTCGCTTCCTGAAGGACCAACTGTCCGACCAAGTCACTGAGTCATGACCTATGGGGAGTACATATCACCGTTAGGCCCGCTTACGCTGGGTGCCACTGAGCGGGGCTTGGCGGGGGTGTGGTTTCATGGGCAGCGCCATTTTGGTCCTTCTAGCTCTTCGTTATCACGGAATAACGTTATAACGTTATCACGACATTCTTTCCTCGAGGCCGCCCGTCTTTGGCTTGACGAGTATTTCTCAGGCCAAATCCCTTCCGTGGAAGTTGCCATTGATTTCTCGGCGGGCACACAATTCCAACAAGCCGTGTGGCGGGAAATCGCCAAAATACCGTATGGCCGCACTATCACCTATGGCGATATCGCCAAAGCAGTGGGTCGCCCTCGGGGAGCGCAAGCCGTGGGACAAGCTGTGGGACGTAACCCAGTGAGCATCATCGTCCCTTGCCATCGTGTGATGGGAGCCAAAGGCGCTATCACTGGCTACGCCGCGGGCATCCCCGTCAAGCGGGCCCTGCTCTCTATCGAGGGAGTTGTTAGTTGTTAGTTGTTAGTTGTTAGGGAGGGCGATGTGGCGGATGGCGTTGGTAAGGAGGAGATTTTGGGTGGGGGAGGTGAATTCGAGGTCGCCATGGCCCATGTTGAGGTATATCATGCGATAGCGGCGGTTGCTCCACACGATGGGGAACGGCCCGAAGTGGACAATATCCTTGATGCCCAGGGGATAGTTTCGCTGGGACAGGGAGAGGAGTACTTCAACGTCGGGGTTGTCGGTCACAGGTGGATTCCATTGGTACCATTCGCATGCGGGAGCCACAAACTCGGCAGGCAGATTCTTGGTGACGGGATGATCACTGACATTAACTTCGCATAAAGCAGGTTGGGGTGGCCAGGTGTTGCAATAAAAGGTGCCACAGCCCAGAAACTGGTTCAACCAAGGCCAATTAGTCGAGGAATCGTTGTAACCCGAGGCGTGAAAGCCTACCCAGCCGCCACCTTCCTCCATATATCGCTCGAAATCGTAACGTTGTGTCTCAGTTTTGGGCAAAGCATTGGCCATCACAATCAAGTTGTAATGTCTCAATGAATCAAGGGGATAAGACGCAAGGTCGGTGGTAACGTCATAGAGGAATCCCTCGCCGTAACTCAGTCGATGGATAAACTCGCCTAGTTGTTCGGCGAACTCCACATGGGCTACCTCAGCCTCGGTGTCGTAATAGTATAGCAATCGGAACCTCGGCCCCTTGGCGTAATCACCCGGATACTCCTCAGCGGCCATTACATCCGACAACGCTACACAAAAAACCAACAGAGAAAGTAATCGTTTCATATTTTTTTCTTTCGGAAGATTATGACCACAAAAGAACTAAAAAGGCTCTCAAATATTGGGTAAGACTCATAATGCTAAGTTTTTGTGTTCGTTTGTGTTCGTTTATGGTCTAAAGATAAGTAAGGTGGTGTTATTTGGGGGCGGATTTTTTGGCACGGGTTTTCTTGGACGGGGCGTCGGCGGGAATGTCAATACGGCGTCCCGAGTTGTCTTGGAGGACGTCGAGCACGATTTCCGATATCTGTCCTTTCAGCTCGTTGATAAACTCGGCAGGGGAGTACTCACCACGCTCGATTTGGCGTAGCTTGCGTTCCCAGATACCTGTCAATTTTGCCGACTTGAGCAGGTCTTGGCCGATGATGGCAATCAGGTCGATTCCGGCTTGAGTGGCCATGATGTTTTTGCGCTGTCGCACGATATATTTGCGCTTGAACAGCGTTTCGATAATGGCGGCGCGGGTGGAAGGTCGGCCAATTCCGTTCTCTTTCATAGCCTCTCGCAACTCCTCGTCGTCGACGGTCTTGCCGGCCGACTCCATTGCTCGAAGCAGGGTACCCTCGTTGTAATATTTTGGGGGCTTGGTTTGACACTGTTTCAACGATGGCTTATGGGGGCCGCTCTCGCCCACGGTAAAGGGAGGCAGGATGCGGTCGTCGCTCTCCTCTCCCTCTTTTTTGTCATCGTCGACAGGCTCTTTTTGGGAGCCATAGACGGCGCGCCATCCGGGGTCGGTGATCACCTTACCTGTGGCCTTGAAACCTTGGTCGACCACCTTGGCCAGCACGGTAGTTTGGAGAAACGAGCAATCGGGGTAGAATGCGGCGATAAACCGTTGGGCGATAAGGTGGTAAAGCTTGCGCTCGTCGCCAACAAGAACCGATGGCGACTGTCCGGTGGGGATAATGGCGTGGTGGTCGGTAACCTTGGCGTTGTCAAACACTTTCTTCGACTTGGGGAGCTTCTTGGCCAACAGGGGAGCGGTCAACGGCGCGTACGGCGTCATCTGTTGCAGAATCGAGGGAATTTTGGGGTAGAGATCCTCGGAGAGGTAGGTGGTGTCGACACGCGGATAGGTTGTCACTTTCTTTTCGTAGAGCGATTGGATGAGTTTAAGCGTCTCATCGGCGCTCCAGCCCCATTTCTTGTTGGCTTCCACCTGCAGCGAGGTGAGGTCGAACAATCGTGGTGGGGCCTCCTTACCTTTCTTCTCGGTGACGTCGGTGATAGTGAGCGGCTGGCCGGTAATTTTTGCCAAAGCCTCTTGTGCCTTGGCTTGGTCCATATATCGTCCCGACGTAGCGTTGAAAGTGACATCCCGGTAGATGGTTTTCAACTCCCAATAATCCTCGGGCTTGAAGTTGGCGATCTCGTGATGGCGAGCGACAATAAGTGCTAGGGTAGGGGTTTGGACACGGCCGATGGATAGCACTTTCCCCGGCTCGGAATATTTAAGCGAGTAAAGTCGGGTGGCGTTCATTCCCAGAATCCAGTCGCCGATTGCACGCGACAGGCCAGCGTGGTAGAGGTTGTCGAAATCCTTTTCGGGGCGCAGGTTCTGGAATCCCTCCTTGATTGACTCGTCGGTAAGCGACGAAATCCATAATCGTTTCACGGGGCATTTGATTTGCGCCTTTTGCATCACCCAACGCTGGATCAATTCGCCCTCTTGGCCGGCATCTCCACAGTTGATCACCTCGTCGGCTTGGGCAATCTGGTCCTTGATGGTGTTGAATTGGTTTTCTATTCCACGGTCGGCTATCAGCTTGATGCCGAATCGAGGGGGAATCATGGGTAGGGATCCCAGCGACCAGCGTTGCCACAGGGGCGTGTAGTCGTTGGGCTCCTTGAGGCAGCACAGGTGGCCGTAGGTCCAGGTGACGTGGTAATCGCCACCTTCAAAATAACCGTCGCGGCGCACGGTCGCTCCCAATATCTGGGCGATATCGCGCGCCACTGATGGTTTCTCGGTGATGCAGAGGATCATGAGGAGTGTTTAGTGTTCAGTTGTTAGTTGTTAGTTGTTAGTTGTTAGTTGTTAGTCGTCGGACTTTACTTCTTGGGATACTTCGCCTCGGAGTGTCTTGAGGGTGACCCAAGTGGGCTTTTTCTTGATTGGAGGGAAGTCGATTTCGAGCACAATCACTCCGTCGTCTTCCCATTGGAAGTAGCGTTTGAAGTCGACGCCATCGATGTCGGTGGCCTTGACTTTGCCCCCTTTCAACTCAAGGACGGCACCGTCGATACGGTCGGAGGTATGGGGCTTGCCGATTATGCGACAATAGACACGGGTAAGGTCGACACGTTGGGAGATAGAGTCGATTTTCAGCGACAATGGCCTTCCGGTAGCCGCCAGCACTTGAGCGTCGCTCGGGGCAGCCCCGGTCACCATCATCAGCAACAATATTATCAGATAGTATAATCGTTTCATAACGTTTCCTCCTTTTATTTATCCTTCGCTTTACCTTTTTCAAGAAATACCTCCAGATTAGCCATTATACTTAATCACTAATCACTCATCACTAACACTTAAACCTTCCCCTTGGCTTCTTCCCATATCGCGTCCATCTCGGCCAACGTCATCTCCTTGAGCGACTTTCCAAGGTCGTGTGCCCGCTGCTCTAGATAGTTAAAGCGGGCGATGAATTTGCGGTTGGTCTTCTCCAGGGCGTTTTCGGGGTTGACGTGGTAGAGGCGGGCTGCGTTGATTACACTGAACAGCAGGTCGCCAAACTCGCTCTCCAGTCTCTCTTGGTCCTTGGCAGCGATTTCGGCCTCAACCTCCGATACTTCCTCTTTCACCTTGTCCCACACCTGCTCGGGACGCTCCCAGTCAAATCCCACGTTTGAGGCTTTCTCCTGGATACGGTCGGCCTTGATCATGGCTGGCAAAGCCGTAGGCACACCCGAAAGGACGGTTTTGTTTCCACCTTTCTCTTTCAACTTAAGTGCCTCCCAATTTTGTAGCACCTCGTCGGTACCGCTCACCGAGACGTCACCAAACACGTGGGGATGACGGAAGATAAGCTTCGTGTTCAAGGCGTCGCACACGTCGGCGATGTCGAATTGACCTTTCTCGTCGCCGATTTTGGCGTAAAAGAGTATATGCAGCAACACATCGCCTAGCTCCTTGCGGATGTCGTCGGGACGGTCGCCAATCAGGGCATCACATAGCTCATAGGTCTCCTCGATGGTGTTGGGGCGAAGGCTTTCGTTGGTTTGCTTGGCGTCCCAGGGGCATTTGACGCGCAGGATGTCGAGGGTGTCGATCACGCGTCCTAAGGCTTCTAATTTTTCTTCTCTAGAATGGGGCATTATAGTTTTCAGTTTACAGTTTTCAGTATATCCTTTATTCTTTTTAAGGAGGAAAGGATTAAAGGAGGAAAGGATTAAAGGAGCGGCATTAACCATTAACCATTAACCATTAAGGTTGCTGCTCGGCGTAGGTTTTGAGGCCGTTTTCGAGCCAGGTGACGAATTTGGTGAGGTTCTCGTCGTAGTAAACGGGCTCGGAGAGGGCTTGGCCGTCGTTGTTGAGCATGATATAATAGGGCTGGGAGTTGGCGCCGAATTTCGAGCGCTGCAGGTAGCTCCACTGGTCGCCAACAGTTTCGAGCACGATGGTTTTGCCGCCTTCCTCCACTCGTCGTGGCTCAGCTAAAGCGGCCTTGTCGTCGACCATCAGCTTGATCAATACAAAATTCTCCTTGATGAGCTCGGATACTTGGTCGGTGTCAAACACCGCGCCTTCCATCTTCCGGCAGTTGACGCAGCCGTAGCCCGAGAAGTCGATCAGCACCGGGCGGTTATTCTCGGCGGCATAGCGCATGCCCTCATCGTAATTGTCAAACTCCTCAAACACACCTCCCGTGTACAAGTTGAAGTCCTGGGTGTACAACGGCGGCACGAAAGCCGATACGCCTTTCAGCGGCGCTCCCCACAATCCGGGAATCAAGTACACCGCGAAGCTCAGCGAGAACAACGCCAAGAAGAAGCGTGTTACCGACACGCGCTCCAGCTTGGAATCGTGGCTGAATTGTATCTTGCCTAACAAATAGAATCCTAGCAGGGCGAAAATCACCACCCACAGCGAGATGAACACCTCGCGGTCGAGCAATCCCCAGCCGTAAGCCAAATCGGCAACCGAGAGGAACTTCAGCGACAATGCCAGCTCGAGGAATCCCAGCACCACCTTCACCGAGTTGAGCCAGCCACCTGAGCGGGGCATCTCCTTGAGCCACGAGGGGAACACGGCGAACAGCGAGAACGGCAAGGCCAAAGCCAGCGCGAAGGCTCCCATGCCAATCGCGGGACCTGTGATGTCGCCCATCGAGGCCGCCTCCACCAGCAACGTGCCGATAATCGGTCCTGTGCAGGAGAACGACACAAGCACCAGTGTGAACGCCATGAAGAATATCGAAATCAAGCCCGTGGTGCGCTCGGCGCGACCGTCGGCGGCGTTGCTCCACTTGGAAGGCAACGTGATGTCAAACGCTCCGAAGAACGAGATTGCGAATACCACCAGCAGGGCGAAGAATGCGAGGTTGAACACGGCGTTGGTCGACAGGTCGTTGAGCTTGGACGCTCCGAAAACCATCGTAATAAGCAATCCCAACACGAGGTAAATCACTACAATCGACAACCCATAAATCAGGGCGTCGCCAATCGATTTGGCACGGCTCTGAGTCTTCTTCAGGAAGAAGCTTACCGTCATCGGGATCATCGGCCATACGCAGGGGGTAAGCAGGGCCAGTAATCCACCCAAGAATCCCCAAATGAAGATGTACCACCACGAGGCTTGACTGATGTTGGTGTTGGGATCCTCGGCCTCAAAGGTGACGGGAGCCCACCATCCTTCCTCGCTGTAAACGGGCTTGGACGGGCCAACGGCACCCTTTATAGCGGCATCCTCTTCCACGGTGTCAACAGGCGTGGCGTCTGCGGCCTTGGGGTTGCCCACAGTTACCGAGAACGCCTCCTTGGTGGGTGGGATGCAACTGGAGTCGTTGCAGCCTTGGTAGCGTACGGTGCCCGACAGGGTAGCCCCGGTAGCACCACCCGTGAGGCGGAAAGCTTGGGTGAACTGCACGTCGCTGTCCCACCACGAAAGCTTCAGGTGGAACACCATGTCGACCTTGGTGATCGGCGATCGGGAGGGGACGATGTCACCGAGCCACTCAACGCCAGGGATAGCGTCAAGATTAATCTCGGTTGGGTTGGGGCCACCCTCCGGGAGATTAAACCCGTAGAGATGCCAGCCCTCGTCCACGGCCACCGAGAACGTGAGCTTGCCCTCGGTTGCCGAGGTCATCTTGGCCTCCTGCGTCCACCGAATAGGCTGTGTAATCTGCGCCGCGGCTCCGATTGTCCACAGCAATGTAATGAATAAGGTTAATATTGATTTTTTCATTGGCCGAAACTATAATTGGCTTATGATGCTAAAAGAATGAGGTCGAAATACATCAAGCGCGTGCGCTTGTACTCGGGTTCCAGGTCAAGTCGCATATACTCGATTTCTTCCTCAATTGTATCAAATATGAATTTAAATCCGTTGCGCTGGTAGAAATTAATAACCTTCTCATTGTTGGTAGCATCTACTATAAGATAACGACAACCACTGATGTTACTCTTCCCAGACACCCATGTTTTGATAAATAATAGGACTTCGTCTCCTATCCCGTGCCCCGCAAATTTATCAAACACAGCTAATTGACCAAGCAAAAGAGCTGGATATTGATTATTTCGTTTTTGATTGGGAATTTGGCGATTAATGCGGTTACGAACGCTTTTGGGAAATTGAGCAACTGGAAGCGCCGAATTGGCAAGCGTAAAAGCCGCTACAGCAATATTTTCATTATTCAATATAAAGCCATAAGATTTTCCTAAAAGTTGATTATTGTAAAGGGAAAATTCTGATTTAAAGAAGGCTTCAATATCAATGTCGAGCTGGCATGTGAACTCTTGACATTGGGCAATCAAAGACATTGACCACTCCACAAGTTCACACTGAGAATCAATGAAAGGTAACACTATTGAAATCTATGCAGATTAGATCTTTTTAAAATACGATCACAAATTTCCCGTTCTTTGGAAATATCAATGGAGCCGGCATTTGCCTCATTCTCGCGGGCTTGTGCCAAGAACTTCTCGGCTACCTTGCCACGGAGCACCGGTATTGGTTTAACGTATATTGCCATGGTCGTTTATGCTTAAGTGAGATATTCTTTTCTGTATGCAAAGTTACACTAATTAAACAAAAGTTCCAAATGTAGAGTTGAAAATCACCTGCCCTATTTTTGGCGGCGGAGGATGAAATTGAAGGCGTCGCGCTGGATGGTGGAGCCGGCGAGTTGGTTGAGCCCCAGGTAGATGGTCAACCCCACAATCGCTTGCGCCAAGAGCAGGCTCCAGGGGTTGTGCCTGACGACAAACGCCATCGCTATCATTCCTCCCATGGCAAGAGCTGTTGCACCCATATAAGGGAGGTAGTCGTTGAGGAATTTCCACCAGCGCCGATTGGCCAACGGAGCGGCGCACAGTAGTGTGCCAATCCAAGTGATGGCCGAAGCTATAACTTGCCCCCACAACAATATCTTCACTCCCCATACGATATCCCCGGGCCTCGTCATGGCGATATATGGCAACGTGACGATGATTGCGGCGATTGCCACCGAGTCGCGCAGCACCTCCATGTACACAATCAACTTGGCTTTCCCTTTGGCCAAAATGTAATTGTTATACAGGGCCGTGAATATGAAAAACAATCCCCTTAGGAGCAGAAGCTGGAACAGGATAATCGAGGCGTCCCATTTGGTGCCGAACAGCGCATGGAAAATAGGGGTCGCCGCCACGATCAAGAATCCCATAGCCGGGAAAGCAATGTACGACGTGAAGCGATTGGTCTTGGCGGCTACCCGGGCATATCGCTCTGGCGAGTCCTGCACATGCGAGAGCACTGGTAAGAACGTTGATGTCAATGTTTGCACAATCGACATTATGCCCATCTTGCTCCACTTGTCGCTCTGAGAGTAGTAGCCCAACGGTACCAATCCCACCCGATTACCGATAAAAAACGCGTAGATGTTCTGGAAAAGCGTGTTGAGGAACGAGGTGAACATCACTCCCGAGCCCACGGCGAAGAACCCTTTCAGAATCGACCAGGAGAAACTCCACAACGGTCGCCAGGTGGTCGACATCCACAGGATAGCCGATTTGACAGCAGCCACGATAATCGTTTGCCACACAATCGACCAAGCACCGTAGCCGTTCAAGGCCATATAGATCCCCACCACAGCCCCTACGGTAAGTGCCGCGCAATTGGAGGCTGCGATCATGCGCACGTCCATCTGCTTCATCAATCGGTTGGTCTGCACAATCGACGTGGCTGTGATGATGAACGACAGGAACATCACGCGGGCCAACGGGATAATTCGTTCGTCGCCTTGAAACCAACTGGCTATCAACGGGGCCAAGAACCATAGGGCCACATAAATCACCACCGAGATACCGATGTTGAACCACAACACCGTGGAGTAATCCTCCCGCGTGGGGCTCTTGCGTTGAATCAGCGCGGCCGAAAATCCGCTGTCGACAAACAAAGCCGCGAAGGCCTGAAACACCAACACCGCACCTACTAAACCGAAATCCTCTTGGCTTAGCAACCTTGCCAAAACGATCCCCGTAATGCCATAAAGCACTTGGGAACCCAATCGGTCGATCAGGTTCCATTTCAATGTGCGTGCCGTTCTTAGTTTGAGGCTTGGCTCTTCGGGCATTGTCGACGGGCGCTGAAGAGCTATTCAGCCGTTGAGGCTTCGCTAGAGGTTGAATCATCAAGCGAGATGAGCTTGATGCCCAGCATCACACCTTTTGAAATCTTGTCGGGAGTGCCGGTATAGTAAATCTTACCCGAGCCCATTCCCGACACCGAGAGCGTGCCACCGTCCACCGCGCAACCTATTGTGCCGGTGCCGTTGTTGCGGCATTTCACGTTTATGGCTTTCAACTCGTCGGCCTGGATCGACCCCGAGCCGGTAAGGGAGTAGGAGGCGTCCTGTGCCTTTCCGTAAAGCACCAATTGCCCATTGCCAGTCTCCAATTTGGCCTCGACCTTGTTGGATCGCAAGTCGCGCGCCACGATACGACCGTTGCCTATCACTTTGGCCTCAAATTTTGGGCATGGGCTTACCGATACCACCCTCACCAAGGAGTCGCCGCTGTTGACCACGCGTGTCAAGAACGACGAATAGACAGTGATAGTGGGCAGGTCGCGAAAATCGGTGCCCTCGGTAGCAATTTGAAGCTCGAGTTTTTCCTTGTTGGCGTTGAGCATAATCACGGATGCCAACTCGGGAGTGGTGGTGAACACGGCTTTACCCACCGAGTCGGGCACGTATTTATAATCCACGTTCAGGCCATTGGTGACGCGGAGTTCCGTAAAATCGTTCACGTCCATCTGGTAGCGCACCAGCTCGTCGGCTGAGGCGTAGGACATGGACAAAGCTAAGATAGATAATGTGATGAATCGCTGCATATTATGTAGTGTTTTAGTATTATCGCTCTTCGGTGACCAGCTGCTTGTTCCAAAGCATCTGCTCGTCAACCTGCTTGCCGTCGATGACGATAGCTCCCGAGCCGCGACGAAGCACAGCTCCGGCTTTGGCCTTGACCTTGCGGATGTTGATTGCGCCCGCGCCTTTGTTGAACACGGTGATGTCGCCCGCGCCAATCTTGTCGCCGTAGAAGGAGCCGATGCCCGTGGTGGTGATTGTCAAGTCGGGCGTGCGAGGCAAGCGACGGCACAGGATGGTGGCGTTATCCGAGGTGATATCGGTCAATGGAAGGTCGCATAGCACGGTGACACGCGAGGTGACAGCGTTGAGGGCGGAATCGCCCTCAATCGTGAGATTGGGACCCTCGGAGGTGACTTTCACACGCGGTGCCTCTTGGTTGTCGGTATAATAAACCACATATCCGTGATAGTCGGGATGATATTTCAACTCTACTACAAGCGGGCCGTTGACAGTGACAGTTGAGAACTCGCGGGCCGGTTTCAGGACCACGCGGTCGCCTTGGGGCTGCTGGTGGTGATGAGGATGACGTGCGCCTGCTGTGAGCGCAAGGGAGAGGATAAGTGTCAAGGAGAGGATGATACGGTTCATGTTATTTAGTTTTCAGTTTTTAGTTTTCAGTTTTCAGTGGCTCCTTTATTCCTTTATTCCTTTAAAGGAGGAAAGGAGAAAAGGAGGAAAGAATTGTGTTAGGGGGAGAGGAGGGTTTCAACTTGGGAGAGGATTGAGGAGAGCTCGTCGTAGGTGTCGGCTCGGAGCATGGCCACGCGAGTGTCGCGGAAATGGGGAATTCCCTTGAACAGAGGTGAGGCCGCTAGGTGACGGCGTATATGAAGGATGCCGCGCCGCTCGTCAATACGGTCGATGCTCTCGTGGATTTGTCGGCGAAGCAGGGCGAACTTTTCGGCCGTCGTCAGCGGGTGCAGGTTGCGCTCGGGATGTACCGCCGCTTGCAATTCCCTGAATATCCAGGGAGCCCCAATTGAGGCCCTCCCCACCATTACGGCGTCCACCCCGTACCGGTCGAATGCCTCCACTGCCTGTTCGCCGTTGGTGATATCACCGTTCCCTATCAGGGGAATGGTAAGGCGTGGATTGGCCTTTACGCGGGCAATCTCCTCCCAGTCGGCCTCGCCCGTATACATCTGCGAGCGCGTGCGTCCATGCACAGTGAGTGCTTGTATACCGCAGTCCTGCAACTGCTCGGCCAGGTTAACGATCACCTTGGAGTTGTGATCCCAGCCCAAGCGTGTTTTCACCGTCACTGGGATTTTTACCGCGTCGACCACGGCGCGGGTGATAGCCAGCATCTTGGGAATATCTCGCAGCATTCCTGCCCCAGCGCCCTTGCCAGCCACCTTTTTTACCGGGCAACCGAAGTTGATATCCAGAATATCGGGCTGGGCTTGTTCCACAATCTTGGCTGCCTCCACCATAGGCTCCACCTCGCGGCCGTAAATTTGTATAGCCACAGGGCGCTCCGAGGGGTTGATATGGAGCTTGCGCATTGTCGAGGGTATGTCGCGAATCAACGCGTCGGCCGAGACAAATTCGGTATACACCATATCGGCGCCCTGCTCCTTGCAGATCAGGCGAAACGACGGGTCGGTGACGTCCTCCATGGGGGCGAGGGTCACAGGTCGGTATCCGAGGTCGATGTTCCCTATTTTCATCTGGTACAAATATAACACGAAGATACGCGTTTTTGGTGAAATTGCCCGCTAAAAATGTCAAAAAAGCCAAAAATTGGGTTGAAATGGTCAAGAAAAGCGCCTGTTGGCTCAAAAATGAAAGGGACGCGTCGCACGACGCATCCCATTCGGAACAAACAAAGATACACTAATTGGTCGTTTGAGACCTTGGGACACAAGCTGCCGAAGCATGCTTGAGCCCAGCTCACTTCACAACAAATATCGGGTTGTGCTGTCCCCGAGTTGGGGACAACCTACGGTCAACTCCCTCTGTGGGCAACGGAACGATGCCAGAGGTGTAAATCTTTAACATTATTCTGTGCTGGGGAAGGAGGGAGAGGCCATAGTTGCAGCATAGATAATCGGATTAAAGCGAAAAAATGTAAAGCAGTGCATAATTATACTTTTTAACACGCTACCCCGCTGGGTAGCGCTAAGGTATCACTGCAAAAATACGCTTTAATTTCCGTAATTCCAAATATTTTGTCGCTTATTTTCAATAAATTATAAAAAAGCGTTGTCCCCCAGAGGGCGACAACGCTGTAACTTAGGCGTTTAGCTCTAATATTAATTAATCATAATTTTTTTGCAACTGGTGCCAAATTTTGCGATATACACCCCGGGGAGGAGCTCCTCGCTCTCAGCTTTCCCTCCTTTGGTGGGATAGCAGCCTACCTGCGAGCCTTGGATATTATGTATAAAGAGTGTGCCGTTTATGCCATATGCAACCACTCGGCATCCCTCCAGCCGAATATTGTTTGCGTTATCCGTAAGGGCTGTTTTGACACTGTTGGAGCTGGATTCAACCACGGGGGTGAGGTCGGTGGCTTTGGAGGTGTAATCGTCGTTGTAAGCTTCCACCACAACGCCGTAAAGCTGGTCGGCGCTCAAGTCGCTGAATTGCCAGCTGGTAGCGCCGTTGGTGTCAACTGTGGTGCCTTCGTCGAGAGTGAGGTAATCGCCACCCCAGCCAAGGTTAATGTCGTCAATCACGATGTTGCTGGCCACACGCGAGCGTGTGAAAGTAATCTTGATGGCGTCCATGCCTCGCAATGGGATATGAACCTGGGTGATAGCTCCAGTAGTGGTGGGATAAACTTTCTGTAGCTCGGTCCACTGTTCATCCTCACGCCCATAGACAGTGAGGTAAAGCGAATTGTTGTCGAGCGAGGCTCGGCTCCAGAATGACAACGAACGCACTTTAGCCGGGTAGGTGGGAGATACCAGAGTGTTGCCCGACGTGGTCATCTTCAGCAGCGGGGGATTGGCTGATTTGTCGGAATCAACGCTTGTAATCTGTCCTCCCGATAGAGTCCAGCCGTTAGGTAATTCACCGTCGGTGAAGTCAACCAGCTCTATCCACGGGTCGCCAAGAACGATCGGGTAAAGAGTCACCCGATAGCTTTGGGCCTGCTCAACAGGATCCCATGCCACGGTGAAGGACGTTTCCTCAATGTCGCTGAATCGCAGATTCTCGGGTTGTAGGTATTTCAGGGTAGGTGGCAACATGGTGAAGAACACCTCATCAGATGGCGATGACGAGTTGACGCCATTGGTGGCTCTTACTTGGCAATAATAGGTGCAGGAGGGGGTAAGGTCCTCGACATAAATCTCGGTGACATCGCCCACGTCCTTTTTGTAATAGTCGGCGTGGTAAACGGGTTGGTTGTTGTCGTCACGAGAGTAAATATTCACTACATAGGCTGTGGCTCCATCAACAGCGTTCCAGCGAAGGGTGCATTCGCCTGGGGTGAGTGTGCCAGCCTCGGCTGAGGGCGCTTCTACCACGATAGGGTCGAAAATGTTGTCACCACCGTCAAAGAGGAAGGTGATTACACCGTCCGAGCTTTCTTGGATGGCGGTGATGGGCTTGTAGAGCATCACGCCGCTCCAGGGTCGCATCGAGGGGGTAGTGTCGTCGGTGAATGATGTGACGTTGGCAGTTCCGGGGAAAGGATCGCCCCCGCGAGAAGTGCTGGTGGCCTTTCCGTCGGCTTCCACAAGGTCGACGTACTGTTTCGACTTGTCGTTGTTCACTGTGTTGGAGTTCCACTGCTTGGCGTCGTAATCGATGTGCCATATGAGCATTCCGTGGCCAGGAAGATATCTGTCCCAGCCCGAACGCTGGCGGTTTTCGAGCACGTAATACTCGTTGTCGACATCGGTGGAGATAAGCCGGGCGTCGTTGATGCCCTCGGGGTCGGAGGTGGGCAAAAGCGTGACATTTTGTTGCTCTACTAGCTCCTCGGGCTCGATCCAGCCAAGGCAGTAGCGCTCATAGGCCGAGTGGAGTGGGGGTGTGCGCGAGTTGTTATTGTAGGAGCCGCTGTCCATCAGCGAGAAGCTACCGGGGGTGAACGCTCCCGAGTAATTGGTTGCGTAAAGGTCGGGCAGCGAAAGCACATGCCCGAATTCATGGCAGAAAGTGCCGATTCCGGTCAAGGTGTTGCTACCCTTTGACAACTCCTGGGAAGTGGCGTAGTGGTCGAGACGCTTGCCGTCAAGCTCGCATTCGAGTCCTGCGCCCCAGTAGACGTTCCATGAGTGGGGCCAGATAGTGTTAGCTCCACCACCGTCAGCCTCGCCATAGCCAGCGTAGAATACGTAGATGTTGTCAATCCATCCGTCATCGTCGGTGTCGTAGATGGAGAAGTCCACTTCGTCGTCGAGCAACAGGCAGGCGTCAATTACCATCTGGGCGGGTCGCTGGTCGTTGCCCGATGAGTTGTTACCCCCGTAATAGGCGATATTGTTGGCCAGCTTCACGGGTCCCATGATGTCGAAGACTGGGGTGAACTGGCCGTCGGAATTTTCGGTGTAATAATCTATCACGGAGCCGGTAGCCGAGTATTCGTTGAACCCTGGGGAGTTGAACATGCGGTCGTAGGTGCCCTGGGGGTCATCGATCGTAAAGGAATTGTCGGAGAATTCCACCAGAATAACGGCCACGTGGGGTGAGCCCTTGGTGGGGAAGCTCAGACGGGACGATTCTGGGGCTACCTTGCGTTGTTGTATGCGGCCACGCTCTTCGCTGTTGCTGAAGGCGCGCATGAGAGCTTCGTAATCTTGCCATGGGGCTGCGGCCAAAGGATGGTAAAGGTCGGCCATGGGCACCAGCGTGCCGTCAGTGCCCAAGGTTGCGTAATGCAGTTGTCCGTCTGCGACTTCGGTGAGGATACAACCAGTGGCGTCGGTATAATAATGGGCATACTCATCGCCATGAAGGGTGAGCATGACAGTGGTACCGTCCTCCAGGGTGTACTCAAAGGGATCGGGTGACGCCTTTATGGCTCTTGAAACAGGAGAAGCCAGGAAGGCTATCACCCCGGCTATGTAAAGTTTTCGAAATTGTGTCATTTTTTCGTTTTGGGGTGTACGTCGACACGGGCGAGGGAGTGACGTATGTTGTCGAAAATATCGTCAATGGCGCCCGAGCCGTGAATAGAGTGATATTTACCCTCCTCCTTGTAAAATTCCTGGAGGGGTTGGGTTTGGGAATGGTATACGTGTAGTCGTTGTTTAATTGTATCAAGGTTGTCGTCGGCGCGGCCCGATTGCTGTCCTCGCAGGAGCAAGCGGTCAACCAGCTCGTCGTCGTCAACCTCCAGGCCTATCACGGCATGTACCTTGGAGCCGCGCTCCTCCAGCATTTTGTTGAGAGCCTTGGCTTGGTTGATTGTGCGGGGAAACCCGTCAAAGATCACGCCCTCGGCCGTGCGGGGGTCGTTGTCGAGCAGGTCGCCAAGGATATGTATCATCAGGTCGTCGGGGATCAGCTGGCCACGGGAGATATAGGTGTCGGCCACGCGCCCTAGCTCGGTGCCGCGGGCGATATGGTCGCGAAGCACCTCCCCGGTGGAGATGTGGTAGAGGCCATAGTTGTCGATGAGCTTCTCGCTCTGGGTGCCTTTGCCGCTTCCGGGCGCACCGAATATTACCAAATTCAACATATCTTTTCTTTGCCTTAAAATTGCTACCGTAAAATTGAATTTTCTCTTGCCCTTATCCAAGGGGGGGCTTGATCTATGGGCTTGAAAGCCTTGGGTTGCCTCATTGGGCAAGATTACTCTTTCTGCTCCTCTTTCAGGACGTAGATGTCGGGGAGGTTGCGGGCCAGGCCATCGAGGTCGAGGCCGTAGCCGATAATGAATTTCGGAGGGATTTCAAATGCCACATAGTCGGGCTTGACGTCGTGCTTGAGGGCCTCGGGCTTGAACAGCAGTGTTGCAATCTTGATTTCGGCCGGTTCTTTAGCTTTGAGTGTGTCGATAACGTTCTTGATCGTGTGGCCCGTGTCGACGATGTCCTCGACAACGATTACCGTGCGTCCCTTGATGTCCTCGTTGAGGCCGAGCACCTCCTTGATTACGCCCGTCGATGCCATGCTCTCGTAGCTTTTGAGACGCAGGAACGAGATTTCGGCGTCCATGTCGACGGCCCGGAATAGGTCGGAGGCGAAGGCGAAGGCGCCGTTAAGCACGCACAAGAACAAGGGTAGCTTCCCTTGGCAGTCGCGCTTGATGTCCTTGGCGAGTTGCTGAATGCGCTCGCCGATCTGTTCACGGGTGATAAATGGCTCAAATGTAAGGCCGTTGTAAGTGACGTCGTTCATGGGGCAAGAATATTGTCGCGAATTTAGTGATTTTCCTTGAATTTCGCCAAATATTTTTGCGGAATGCTTTTCACCTTTCACTCGGGCGTGATATAATTCTTTTGGACGACTTTTTCAGGGCTAGCTTGGCGCAAAGAGAAGGGAGCCACGCTTGGTAGCATGGCTCCCCCTATAGAAATTAGTGAGATATTAGTCCTGGTTGAGGTTGACGCGGGCGAAGTCAACGGCAACGAGGCCCTTCTGGGTCTTGCCGAGGAACTCACCGACGGTGATTTTCTCGTCCTGGATGTAGGATTGCTCCATCAAGCAGCTCTCCTTGAAGAACTTGTTCAAGCGGCCCTTGGTGATGTTCTCGATCATGGCTGCGGGCAGGTTGGCTGCCTTCTCCTCGGAAACGGTCTTGATGATCTCGCGACCCTTGGCTGCCTCGTCTTCGGTGATCCAGCCCTTGGTGATGTTCGACGAGATGTGGTCGTCGGTGTCGAAGTGGTTGGGGTTCAAGCCTGCTTTCTTCAGGGCGTGCTCAACGGCCTTCCATACCTGCTCCTGCTTAGTCTTCTCGATGGCCACAGCCTTCTCGCTTTCGATAACGGAAGCGGGCACGTGGTCGCGGTCGACAGCTGAGGGGTTCATGGAGGCGATCTGCATGGCGATCTCGCGGCCTACCTGGGGATCAACGCCCTCAAGGTTGAAGCCTACGATGGTCGACAGCTTGTGGTTGAAGTGGTTGTAAACGGCTACCGAGGGAGCCTCAACGGTGATGTAATCGCCGATTTCGGTCTTCTCGCCAGTTTTGCCGGTCTCCTCGACAACGAGGTCGGCCACAGTGCGGCCGTCGATGGTGAGGGCTTTGAGCTCGTCGAGGGTCTTCACCTGAGCCTTAACGGCCGCGTCGATGATTTGCTCGGCGAGGGCTACGAAGCCAGCGTTCTTGGCTACGAAGTCGGTCTCACACTTGAGGGAGAGAACGGCGCCGAATTTGCCGCACTCGCATGCTTTGGCCACTACGTGACCCTCGGCTGCCTGACGGTCCTCGCGCTTGGCGGCTACAGCCTGGCCTTTCTTGCGGAGGATCTCAACTGCGGCCTCGATGTTGCCATCAGTCTCGATGAGGGCTTTCTTGCAGTCCATCAAGCCGGCCTGGGTGAGGTTGCGGAGCTTGGTGATCTCTGCTATTGTTACTGCCATAATTGTATTCCTTTCTTGGTTAAGAGATTAATGAAAATTACTCGGCTGCTGCCTCAGTGGCCTCAGCTGCGGGAGCCTCCTCGGCTGCGGGAGCCTCAGCTTCCTCGCGGCGCACGCGACGACGCTCACGCTTGGGAGCTTCCTTAGCCTCGGGTGCGTCCTTGTCCTCGGGCATATCCACCTTCTCGGCTTTGCGCTCCTCCAGGCCCTCGGCCATGGCGGATACAACGGTGTCGAGGATGATTTCGATCGACTTGGATGCGTCGTCGTTGGCGGGAATCATGAAGTCGATGTTGGTGGGGTCGGAGTTGGTGTCGACCATCGCGAACACGGGGATGCCCAGACGGTTGGCCTCGGCAACGGCGATGCGCTCTTTCAGCACGTCAACCACGAAGAGGGCGGAGGGAAGACGGTTCAAGTCGGCGATGGAGCCGAGGTTCTTCTCGAGCTTGGCGCGCTGACGGGTGATTTGGAGTTTCTCGCGCTTGGAGAGGTTGTCGAAAGTGCCGTCCTTGGACATTTTGTCGATGGAGGTCATCTTCTTCACAGCCTTGCGGATGGTGGGGAAGTTGGTGAGCATACCGCCGGGC
>CAZLSW010000039.1:0-28832 GCA_964562375.1 uncultured Muribaculaceae bacterium
ATTAGGTTGATACGGCCGGCCGAGGCGTAGAGAGTACCCTCGGTGCCGAATACTTCTTTAAATCGCTTTGAGATAGTTTCTTGGAGATTCATAAGACTTAAAGTTAATTTCTAATCCATTTGCACTGTGGATCGTTTCACTTGCAAAGGTAAAAAATAAGATTGGATTATTCAACATTAATTGTTACAGAAGCCGATTTTACACCGGGTGCCGAGGCGGTGAATACCAATTCTCCTGGATGGTCGCTGGCTTGGGCAATGGCTGTTGCGGCGCCGCTGAAGAGGTCCATCTTGGGCTCTTGGAAGGAGCGGAGCGAGCAGGGGTCGCCGTTGGCTGTAGCCAGAAAATGACCTTCGCCCTTGACGTTGAATTTCACCTCGCGGGAGTCGGTGGGGCAGAGGTTGCCATCCTTGTCGGCCACTTGCACGGTGAAGTATACCAACTCGTCGCCATCGGCGTGAATCTTGTCGCAAGAAGGGGTAATCACAAGGTGATGAGCCTTGCCGGCGGTGTGGATTACCTGCTCTTCGGCCTTGTTGCCCTGAGCGTCGTAGGCCACTACTTTTATCTCGCCCGGCTCATATACCACGTCGTTCCAGCGCAGGCGGTAGCGGTCGAAACGTGATGAAGCGTCCTTGGTGCGACGACCTTGGCTCTTGCCGTTGACAAAGAGCTCGGCCTCGTGATAGGATGTGTACACATGAACGGGTGTCACCTCGCCTTCGCGACCCTTCCAGTTCCAGTGGGGAAGGATGTGCAGGGTGGGGGAGTCGGTGTTCCATTTCGAGCGATAGAGGTAGAACCTATCCTTGGGGATGGACGCAAGGTCGATGATGCCGTACATGGAGGAATGGTTGGGCCAAGCGTCGGTGTCATAAGGGCCAGGCTCGCCGAGGTAGTCGAAACCGGTCCACACAAACTGGCCGATTACAAATTCCTTGTCGTCATCGGCCGCGAAATCATCGTCGGGCACGTTGCTCCATGATTGGTTCTCGCAATCGTAGGACGAGGATTGGTGATCCTCATGGTAGACGTTCTCCTGGCCGCGGAAAACCACCGGGAAGTGGTAAACGCCGCGAGAGGACACTGTGGAGGCTGTTTCCGAGCCCAGCACAAGCTTTTGAGGCAGCTCACGGTAAGCGCGATCGTAATATGTGGGCTTATAGTTGAAGCCGGGGATATCAAGAGCGGCTGCGAAGCCGTTATCGAGCACGGCTCCCGGAGCCACTTGGTCCATGCCACAGGTGACGGGGCGTGTGGGGTCGAGTTGGTGCACAAGATCCTGAAGCATCGACAGCTCGGCCACACCGTCGGGGCTCCATTGCGAGGGTACCTCGTTGCCGATCGACCACATAACCACCGAGGGTGAGTTGCGGTAATGCTCCACCATATTGGTGATGTCGCGAGCGGCCCACTCGTTGAAGATACGGCCGTAACCGTTGGGCGATTTCGGCCATGCGCTCCAATCGTCGAACGGCTCGATCATGAGCATCACGCCCATTTCGTCGCACAGCTCCACCAATTCAGGGGCAGGCATGTTGTGGGACGTGCGTATAGCGTCGCACCCCATGTCTTTGAGCAATTTCAACTGATGACGAATGGCCGAGCGGTTGATGGCTGCGCCGAGCGGACCAAGATCGTGGTGGTTGCACACGCCTTTGAATTTGCGGGGCTGGCCGTTGAGGAAGAATCCCTTGTGAGGGATATATTCAAGATTGCGTATGCCGAAGCGAGTGGTGTAGCTGTCCACTTCCTTGCCGTCGACCGAAAGGGTGGTAACGGCTGAATAAAGGGTAGGGGACTCGGGTGACCACAATGCGGGCTTCTCAACCAGGAAATTTTGGGTCAGAGGTTGGCCATGGGCCACCAACTGCGTCTCGCCACGAGTAACCTCGTTGCCATTGGCGTCGAGGATGCGAGTTACCACGTCGATGTGCTGTCCCTTGTTGGTGCCGGCAACCTTGGTGATCAGCTTCACGCATGCTTGCTCGGGGGTGACGTCGGGGGTGGTGATATACGTGCCCCAAACGGGTACATGCACCTTGTCGGTCTCCACCAGATGAACGTTGCGGTAGATACCAGCGCCGGGATACCAGCGGGATTGGCGCACCATATTCTCGGCACGCACCTCCACGGTGTTCTCCCCTGGCACGGCCACGCCGTCGAGGTCGACGTAGAAGGAATTGTAGCCGTAAGGCCAGTAGCACACGTCCTTGCCGTTGACCTTGACACGCGCGTTACTCATCACGCCGTCAAAGACAAGGGTAATCGAGCGTCCGGTGGTGTCTTCCAGGTTGAACGTGGTGGCGTAGAAACCTTTGCCGATGAAGGGCAAGCCGCCAGTGCGACCCGTCTTCACTTCAGCCTTGGTTTCCTTGTTCTGCTCGATGGCTACCACCTGCAGGTCGTTGTCGCGGCTGAAAGGCCCGTAAATGGCCCAATCGTGAGGCACGGTCACAGGCTGGTCCACGCTAGTGGAATCCTGGGAGAATTTCCACTGGCGAAGCAACGTCTCTTGCCGCGTGGCCCCGGCCACAGGGGCCAGGGTCAGGGCAAGGAACCATAGGGTTATTGTTGTGTTGAATCGCATATACGAGGTTTTTAGTTTAATGAATTGGAGCTTTAAAGCTTTAAAGCTTTAAGGCATTAAAGGATTAAAGCTTTAAGGCATTAAGGGGCTATATTGTTTTGAAGGGGTCGAGGGCGCAGGTGGGCACGCCGTCCTCAAAGCAGCCTTTCTTGTAGCCGCCGTTGTAGCCGTTGGGGGCTTCCGGCTCCCAATAGAAGATGCCTTGCATGATCGACGAGTCGGTGTTGTCGATCAGTCGCTGGATAGCGCCCTTGCAGGCCTCGCCTTCGGTGTAGTCCATTCCTATCTCCACTACCATCACGGGTTTGCCGTAGGTGGTGTTTGCGAGATTGATATTGGAGATAGCCGAGTTGATAGTGGTCTCCCACGACGAGGGATCGGGGTAGAGCGAGATGCCGATGATGTCGTAATTGGCTCCGTAGGCGCGCAGCTCGTTGCCGTAGATACGGCTGTAGAGATACCATTGGTCGCCCGAGTCGATATGCACGATCACTTTGCAGGAGGGGAAGATAGCCTTCACGGCGTCGTAACCTGCGTTGACCATCTTGGTGAAGTTGCCGGGGTTGTCGCTCACCGAGCCAAGGGGCCACATCATGCCGGAGCGGGTCTCATTGCCGATCTGCACCCATTCAGGCTCGATATCCATGGCTTTGAGTCGGCCCAGCACGTCATTAATATGGGCGGTCATGGCCACAAGCACCTCGTCGAGGGTCATGTCGGCCCAAGCGGCGGGGATTGTTTGGTTGGCCGGGTCGGCCCAGGTGTCCGAGAAGTGGAAGTCGATCATCAGGCGCAAGCCCAGGAGATTGGCTCGGCGAGCCTTGATGGCCACGTCGGCGGCGTTGTTCCAGCCCTCCGAGGGGTTGACCCATACGCGCAGGCGGATTGCGTCGACGCCACACTCGTCACGGAGGAGTTGCATGCACTCCATCTGCTCGCCGTCGGCCTTGGCGAAGGTGTAGCCCTCGTATTCCAGCTCGGTGAGCCAGCTCACGTCGGCACCTTTGGCGAATCCTTCATGGTTGATCACAATCGGTTCCTCCTCTTGGACGGGAGGGTTGGTGATTGGGCTGTCCTCGGTGCATGCCCACATTGTGGGCAGCACCAGGGCGGCAAGTAATTTTATATATTTATTCATTGGTTTTCAGTTTTCAGTTTTCAGTGGTTTTTATTCTTAAAGCTTTAAAGCATTAAAGCATTAAAGGAGCAAAGGAGGGAAGGGGTAAAGGAGGCCATTCTGAAGCCCCTGTTTCGGGGGTTTGGGGGCCGATCCCTATTGGTAGCTGTAGGTTCCCTTGTTGAGGTCGACGGTGAGGGTGTAGGTGCCGTTGGGCAGGTCGTTGTCGCCGTCAAATCCCTCGTTGTAGAGGAGCAATTCGCCCGAGCCACCGCCGAAGTAGAGGTCCCAAGAATCGTTAATCAGAATCTTGACGCCCCAGGGGGTGTTGGCGCTCTTGGTGACGGTAGCCTGGTAGATACAGCCGCTCACTTGCGTCATCGGTTGCATTGTCCAGTCGTCGTTCAAGCCAGCATAGCTTACGGTGTTGATCTTGTGCAGCTTGTAGCTCATTCCCGAGAGGGATGCCTCGATCACGTACTGGCCCGGGGTGGGAGCGGTGATGTTGGCACCACCCTTGAGCAAGGTACCCTCGTAGGCGTTGCCGCCGTCGGCCATACCAATAGATGTGCTCCAGTCGCCCTCCTCGGTGTAGAATTGCCAGCCCCACAGCGAGTTGCAGTCGGCAGCGCCGCCGTAGCCAAGTTGGTCCTCATTGTAAAGGATAAGGTAGTTGTCGAAGGTCCACGAGCCGCTGATACCGTCGTCGATACCCGAGATCCACAGGTAGTGGCTTACGGTTACAACCTCGTGACCACCTTCCTCAACGGCAGCTGTCCAAGCGTGCGGGTCGTTGAGGTCGAGCTTGAGGGTTACGGTGCCAGTAGCGGAAGTGTTGACGGTGATGGTGCCTGAAGCGGCCGATTGAGCGAAGGTCAGACCGTCGGCCGAGCCACTGAAGGATACCTGGGTGGCGATGGCTGCCGAGTTGTCGGTACCCGTGGTGGTGTTGTACTGCACGGCGTTACCCTCGATCTTGATGTTCTTGGAGCCTGTAGAGGTGTTGTTGAACGTAAGGGTCCACACGTTGCTCTTGCGGTCGTACTCCATAGCGCCCGTGATATCACCCGAGACGGTGAGGTCGTTGATTAGCAATGCGCTCCAGTTGAGAAGCTGGGTATTGACGATGGTATAGTAGCAGCCCGAAGGCTCGGGGTACCACATATTCCAGTGGGAATCGTCCGAGGAGATGGTGAACACGTGACCATCCTCGCCGTAGTTGCCCCAGAGGACGCCGTTGCCCTCTTGCAACCACCAGTTCTCCCAAGAAGCGGCACCGATGAATCCGAAGTAGATGCCATCCGAGTTGGGGGAGTAGAGCACGCGGCCGGTGTCGTTCTTGCTCGAGTCGAGGTAGTAGCCGACGGTCATATCGATGTAGTAGGGCGTTACGTTCATCGACAGCACATTGGAGTAGGAGGGGTCGATATTGGCACCTAGCCCGCTCTTGATGCGGATGTACAGGGGAGATTTCACGCCACCCTCGAGACCTATGCGGGTGCAATAGGAGTTGAGGTCGCCGTGGGTGAATTGCTTCTCGTAAACGCCGTCGCTCATGGTGATTTCTACAACGTTGGCAAACTCGGGGTCGGAGGCCAACTGGATAGAGTTGGTGATGGCGTTCTTGGGAGCGGCCACGCGCACGTCGGAGGTAGAGATCGTGCCGTTGTCGTTCCAGTAAAGTGTCAAGGCGAGGTTGCCAAGATTGTCCTTGTCGAGGACGATGTCGTCGAGGCTGCCGTTGAGGGTGACATCATCGCCCCCAGAGGTATAGATGGTGTCGCCGTCCTTGTCACAGGATGTAAGCAGAGCGGAGGCCGAGATCAGGCAAGCCGCTGCGATGTATTTTGTAAGCTTCATGGCTGTAGATTAGTAAAGAGGGTTGGACAGATTGGGATTGGCGCTGATGTCGGAATCAGGAATCGGGTAGATGTTGTAGCGAGCGTTAACGGCACGGCCGTCGGCGACGCCACCCTTGAATTGCCACAGGTAAGCGTCGGTGGTGAATTGGCCGTAGCGGATCAAGTCGGTGCGTCGCACGCATTCGTGGTAGAGCTCGCGAGCGCGCTCGTCAAGCACCCATTGCTTGTTGAACTGGGTAGCGGAGATGCGGCCCGAGGTGTCGCCATAAGCGCGGTCGCGCAGCTTGTTGACCAGTTCCATGGCCTCGTCGGTGGTCATGCCCGAGCCACCGCGCAGAGTAGCCTCGGCGGCGTTGAGGTAAATCTCGGCCAGGCGGAACATCGGGAAGTCGGTGGAGCAACCGTAGTCGTTGGACGAGCAAGCGGCGGCTCCTGCGTCGGTGAGGTTGGTCCATTTCTCCGAGTAGAAGCCTTCGGTCTTCTCATCCAGGGCTGTGGTGATGTCCTGCACTTGGCCCGAGGTGAAGAACATGCAACGCGAGTCGGGGTTGTTGTCGAAATCGGTGCCGAACAGGGCGGGAAGCTCGCCGCGCACTCGCCAAGAGCCCCATCCGTAGTCAAGACCGTATTTTGCGGGATCTTGGTCGGAGTCGCTACCGCAGGAGCCGCACACGAGGTAGGTGCCTGAGCCCCAGGATACGGTGGTGGTAGCGTCGCAGACGAAAGCGAAGATAATCTCGTCGGTGCGCAGGTTGTTGTCGGCGTTGAATAGCTTGGAGTAGTCGCTGTGGAGCGAGTAACCAAGGCTCATGGCGTTCTTGCAAGCGGTGATGCACTCGGTGTAGTGAGCCGTGCCGGTGTAGACCTCGGCGTTGAGGTAAAGGCGCGATTGCAAGGCGTAAGCGGCTCCGCGACCGGCGCGACCGTATTCATTGTTGCTGGGAAGTTGGGGAGTAATCTCCTCAAGCTCGACTGCAACGTAATCGAAGAGCTGTTGGGCCGTGTAGCAAGGAGGATTGTAGGCCGAAGTGGGGGTGTCTTGGTCGACGAACGGGCCTTGGCCGAAGAGGTCGAGAACGAAGTAGTAGCTCAGGGAGCGCATGAAACGTGCCTCGTAAGCGTAGGTGCGGATATCGTTTTGGTCAGCCGAGTCGAACCCGCTGATCGAGCCGTCGTCGGTGTAGCGTAGGAACTCGTTGCACAGGGCGATGGTGTAGTAGAGGCGATAGTAGGTGTCGGAAACCCACGAGTCGGAGGCGTCCCACGTCATGAACGAGAGGTTGGTGAGTTCGTCGCCTGAGAGCCAGCGCATAGCCACCTCATCGGTTGCGGCCTCTTGGAGGTTGAAGAGGCAGCGTAGGAAGTCCTGGCCGTTAAACGATGAGAGGTCGGCGTTGGAGGCCTTTTCTTGGCCGATGATGCAATAGGAGGCGTAAATCTTGGCCAGCACCATCTTGTAGCCTTCGGGGGTGGAGTAGACCTTGGAGGAGTCGGTCTCCACGATGGGCTTTTGGTTGAGGTCGTCGGTGCAAGAGCTCAGCGACATGGCTACCAGTAGCCCTATGATGATAGTATATACTGTTTTCATTATTCTAAATGCTAAATGCTAAATGCTAAACGCGCTAAACGCTAAATGCTAAAAGTTCAAGCCCACGGTGAGTGAATAGGTGCGGGGACGCGGATAAACGCTGGTCTCGCAGCCGCTGGCGGTCTCGGGGTCGATGCCCTTGTAGTTGGTCCAGGTGAACACGTTTTGCACCATTGCCGAGATGTGGAGGTTCAGGCTCTTGTAGATACGGCCGAAGTCGTAGGAGAGTTGCACGTTGTCCATCTTCAGGAAGGAAGCGTTCTCGAGGTAGTAATCGGAAGCGTACTGGCGGGTTTGGAATCCGGTCTTGGCGAACGAGGAGGAGAGGTTGTTAATCTGGCCGGAAGCCCAGGTGGTGCACTCCCAAGCGCCCATGTTGGCCTCCATGCCGTTGTAGACATAGTTGCCGATATTGGCTCGCAGAGAGGTCGACAGGGTCCATTTCTTCCAGCGCAGGGAGGTGGAGAATCCCAGGATCCAGTCGGGAGCGGGATGGTGGCAGTAGTAGCGGTCGTCCGAGGTGATTTGGCCGTCGCCGTTAAGGTCGGCATAGAGTCCCTCGATAGGTTTGCCAGTGGCCTCGTCGTAAATCTGCTTGTAGAGCAGGTAGGCGTAAGGTGCGTGACCTGTTGAGAAGTACTGGATAGGGGTCGACTCGATGTAGCCCACGGGGGTGGGAGCGGTCTCCGAGGCGTCGTTGAGGGTGAGGTTGGTGATTTTCACCTTTTGGTAGGTGGCGTTGGCGGTAACGGTCCACGACCAGTCCTTGGTGGTGATGACGTTGGCGTTGAGGGCAAGCTCGACACCGTTGCTCTTGACGTTGCCCACGTTGGTAAGCATCTGCTTGTCGAAGTTGATACCGGCGGCGATGGGCACGGTGGCAAGCAGGTCCTCGGTACGACGGGTATAGTAGTCGGCCGAGAGGGTGATGCGGTTGTTGAGTAAACCGAGGTCGACACCGAAGTTCCACGACTTGGTGGTCTCCCATTTAAGGTTGGAGTTGTAAGCCTCGGGACGGTAGGTGTAGTAAGGCACGCCGCCAAATTGGTACTGGGCGCCGTCCTGGCCGATGGTGTAGACGGGCAGATAGCTATAGTTGGCGATGCCGTCCTGCTGGCCGGTCTTACCATAGGATGCGCGGATCTTGAAGTCGTTGACCACGGGCTGGATAGCCTGCCAGAATTTCTCGCCCGACACGCGCCAAGCGAGAGCCACCGAGGGGAATGTGCCCCAGCGGTTGTCCTTGGAGAATCGGGAGCTGCCGTCACGGCGGAATGTGGCGGTCAACAGGTAGCGGTTGTCGAATGTGAAGTTCAAGCGGCCGTAGTAGGAGATCAGCGAGTGGCGCTGGTCGATAGCGGCTCCGGTGTATTGCAGCTGGTCGCCGTCGTAGTTGTAATTGTAGTAGACGGGGCAGGTGTACTTCCAATACTGGTAGTCGTAACCGATGGTGGCGTCAACAGTGGAGTTGATGGCCTTGAAATCCTTGTTGTAGTTGGCGTAGGCGGTGAACAGCTTGTTGTAGTTCTTTTGTGGGCTGTACACTTGGCGATAACCGCCGGTGTAGATGGGATCGCCGTTTTCGTCGTAGGAGACGGTGTAGTTGTTGTAGTCGAATTTTGAGATCGACGTGCGGCAGTTGCCACGCGAGTAGTCGTAACCACCGGTGACGTGCAGGCGCAACTCGGGCAGCGGGTGCAAGCGGTAGTCGATGTCGGCGTTGCCGATAAAGCGGCCAACGTTGCTCTTGGAGTTGTAGTTCTCGAGCTGGCCAAGAGGGTTGGGCTGTGCGCCGTTCACGATTTGCTGCACGCCGTTGGCGTCGGTTGTGTAGGTGTTATAGTAGCCGTTGAAGATTGAGTTTTCGTCGTAGACAGGCACGGTGGGGTTGTAGACCAGGGCGGTCCAGATAGCGCCTTCCTGGGCGAAGCGGTTGTGGCTGTAAGAGCCTTTGCCCGAGAGGTTGATGCGCAGGTGGTCGTCGAGGAACGACGGGGTGAGGTTCAAGTTGAAGGTAGTACGGTTGGAGTTATCGGTCTTTACGATACCTTGCTGGGAGGTGACACCGAGAGCCGCGCGGAAGGGGAGCCAGGAGGCGATGCGACCCGACACGCTCAGGGAGTTGTCGGTGCCGAAAGCCGTGCGGTAAATCTGGTCGTTCCAGTCGGTGTTATAGGTGCCGATAAGGGCGATTTGGTCGGCGGTGCCATACTGGTTGTAAGCGTCGATGAATTGCGAGCGCGAGAGCATGGGGGCCGTTTTGGTCTTGTGGCTGATGGAGTTGGTGGTGGAGAACGACACCTTCACGCCTTCGCCCGAGCCTTTCTTGGTGGTGATAATGATAACACCGTTGGAGGCGCGTGAGCCGTAGATGGCTGTCGAGGAGGCGTCCTTGAGCACGGTCATCGACTCGATATCGTTAGGGTTGATCAAGCTCCAGAAGTTGCCTTGGCCGCTGACGCTGCCGCCCACTTCCATTGGCACGCCATCGAGCACGATCAGAGGGTCGTTGGAGGCGTTCAGCGAGGCGCCGCCACGCACGCGGATGGTCGACGAGCCGTTAGGCGAACCACCCGAGTTGACGATCTGCACGCCAGCGATTTTGCCGTTGATCAGCTCCTCGGGGGAGGAGATCACGCCCTTGTTGAAGTCCTTCTCGCTCACGGTGGCGATCGAGCCGGTAAGGTCGCTCTTCTTTTGAACGCCGTAGCCGATAACGACCACCTCGTTCATCACCTGTGAATCGGGTTGCATCATCACGTCCACCTTGGAGGCGATGGCTACCGATTGTTTCTTGTAGCCCACATAGCTCACGTCGAGGGTGGTAGCGCCCTTGGGAGCGGTGAGAGTGAAATTGCCGTCGAAGTCGGTGGCGACGGCCACATTGGTTCCCTGTACCACAACGGTGGCTCCAATAAGAGGCTCACCGGTTTCGTCGGTGACCGTACCATTGACGGTTGTCTGACTGTGAGCCGTCAACGGACACACAATCGTCAACGCCAGCAATAGCGTTAACGACCGTATCCAGCCAAAGGCTCGATGGGTTGATTTAGTGTTCATGGAATAATTACTATATTTATGGTGTTGATTAATATCGATTTAAGTTGCCGTCGAGGCTTTTCGTGAGGCTTGAGTCACTTGGCTGAGAGATTGGCGGCGTTGAGCTGTGTCCAGGGGCGGTTGAGCCAATGGGCGGCCTCGGTGAAGGCGTCCATAATCTCGGTGGGACGGGAATTTTGGAAAGCGCCAAGGGCGTAGCCGCTTTCGGGGGTAAGCTCGGGTTCCCAGTAGAACACGCCCTCGCATATACCGTCGGTGCCGTTGGCCATGGCGTCGATCAATTTCGACAGGAATGCCTTGCCTTCGTGGGGCTGAGCGGCTTGTACGCCGGTCTCGACAACCATCAAGCGGGTGTTGTATTTATTGTGAAGAGCCTTGATGTTGTCAACACACAGATCCACAAGCTGTTGGTCGGTCAATTCGGGATGCTCTTGCTTGGTCCAGTAGGGGTAGAGGCTCATGCCGATCATGTCCCATCGGCAGCCTCTTTCCTTCAGCGCGTCGAACACATTATTATAAAGGTCGGCGTTATAGCCGTTGTCGAGGTGGACGATAACAGTGGCGTTGGGGTATACGCTTTTAACCGCGTCGTAGCCCACGTTGGTAAGCTCGGCGTAGTTGTCGATGTGGTCCTTGATGTCGGCCACGGGCCACATCATGCCATTGGTGGTTTCGTTGCCCACTTGCACCCACTCCACATCGATATCGTTGTCCTTGAGCAACTGGAGGGTCTGCACGGTGTGGTCGGTGAGCGCTTGCTTGAGCTGGTCCATGTTCATGTCGGCCCAAGCTTTGGGTATGTTTTGGTGAGAGGGGTCGGCCCACCAGTCGGAGTAGTGGAAGTCGACCATGAGAGCCATCCCATGTTGCTGTACACGCCGGGCCATGTCGAGCACATCCTCCTTCGACGACCAGCGCTCGGCGGGGTTGACCCAAACGCGCAGGCGGATGGCGTTCAACCCCAGGTCGCGCATCAGGCGTGTGGTTTCAACAGTGTCACCAGCGGCATTGATGGTGACGATCCCTTTGCTTTCTAATTCCGTTGTGTGGCTAATGTCTGCTCCCAGCCAGAAGTTGCTGTTGAGGCTGGATGCTTGGATGATGGAGCCGGGTGCGATTAATAAGGTGGTCAGGGCCACTTTCTGAAATATTGTCATCTTTATACAGTCTCTTTAAGGTTAAAACATTTAAAAACAAGCCTAAAACAACCTCTTACCATTTTGTACTTAACTAATCCCTACTAACAAAATCTGATACCTTGAACGTTTAAAATTTGGTTACCTTGAATCTGACGCAAAGTTACAACGGGCGGGAAATTTTGTCAAGAACAAATCAGACAATGATTAGCACAAAAAAGACAAATGGGTTAACTCGCTGATTATCAACGAGAGGATATGAATTTTGTAGGGGTGACTTTTTTTCGACAATTTCATAAAATCGCATCCGTTTTTCATGTTTCAAGGGGATTTGTGGTGAATTATGGCACCAAGTTACAACGATTTTTCGAATAAAAAACGTAACTTCGCAAAAAATTTTCAACCCATGGCAGAAAACTCACTTTTGTCGCGCCTTGACGGCATCGAAGCTCGCTTCCAGGAGGTGGCTACGCTGATCACCGACCCGGCTGTGATCGCCGACATGAAGCGCTACGTGAAGCTCACCAAGGAGTACAAGGACTTGGAAAAACTCACCGGGGCAACCCGTCGCTACCGCAACCTGCTGGGCAACATCGACGAAGCCAAGGAGATGCTCGCCACCGAAACCGACGACGAGATTCGCGCGATGGCCCGCGAGCAGCTCGACCAGGCCCAAGCCGACATCCCCAAGCTCGAGGAGGAGATTAAGCTGTTGCTTATTCCCGCCGACCCCGAGGATGGCAAAAACGCTATCGTGGAGATTCGCGGAGGCACCGGTGGCGACGAGGCCGCTATCTTCGCCGGCGACCTGTTCAAGATGTATAGTAAATATTGCGAGTCGAAGGGCTGGCAGGTGTCGGTAACGTCGTTCAGCGAAGGTGCGGCTGGAGGTTTCAAGGAGATTGTGTTTGCTGTCACTGGCGACAACGTATACGGCACGCTGAAATACGAAAGCGGTGTCCACCGCGTGCAGCGCATGCCCGCCACCGAAACCCAAGGTCGTGTACACACATCGGCGGCGACCGTGGCCGTCTTGCCCGAGGCTGAAGAATTTGACGTGGAAATCAACGAGGGCGAGATCAAGTGGGACACCTTCCGCTCGGGCGGCGCTGGTGGCCAGAATGTCAACAAGGTGGAATCGGGAGTGCGCCTGCGCTATATGTGGCGTAATCCCAACACTGGCGTCACCGAGGAGATACTTATAGAGTGTACCGAGACGCGCGACCAGCCCAAGAACAAGGAACGCGCCCTCTCGCGCCTGCGTACATTTATATATGACAAGGAGCATCAAAAGTATCTCGACGACATCGCCTCGCGGCGCAAGACCATGGTATCGACTGGCGACCGTTCGGCCAAGATTCGCACCTACAACTACCCACAGGGCCGCATCACCGACCATCGCATCAACTACACCATCTACAACTTGCAGGCCTTCGTAGACGGCGACATCCAGGATTGCATCGACCACCTGATTATCGCCGAGAACGCCGAGAAGCTAAAGGAGGCGGCGCTGTAGGTAATTAGGTATTAGTGATTAGTGATTAATGGTTGGTTGTTGAGGGCTGTCGTGTATTCGTGTATTCGTGTACTCGTGTACTCGAAAATCGAATGCACGAGTGAACGACTGCACGAGTAAACGAATGAACGAGCTATTCAAGAAATAAAATAAAAAATGAAGAGAGAAGATTTAATCAAGAATATATGGGAGAAGGGGTCGTTCCTGTGCGTGGGCCTCGATACCGACATCAAGAAGATTCCTCAGCACTTGCTGAAGGAGGAGGACCCGATTTTCGAGTTTAACCGCCAGATAATCGACGCCACGGCTCCCTACTGCGTGGCCTACAAGCCCAACCTCGCCTTCTATGAGGCCCTTGGAGTGCAAGGCCAAATCGCCTTGGAGCGCACAATCAAATACTTGAAGGAGCGGTATCCCGACCAATTTATCATCGCCGATGCCAAGCGTGGCGACATCGGTAACACGTCCAAACTTTACGCCCGCTCGTTCTTTGAGTACCTGGATGTCGACGCCGTCACTGTTGCTCCCTACATGGGCGAGGACAGCGTCACGCCGTTCCTCGGCTACGATGGTAAGTGGGTGATTCTGCTCGCGTTAACCTCCAACAAGGGTAGCCACGACTTCCAGTTGATTGAGGACAAGGAGGGTACGCCATTGTTTGAGACCGTGATGCGCACATCGGCCCGATGGGCTGGCGTGGACGAGATGATGTACGTCGTGGGCGCAACCCAGGGGAAGATGTTTGAGAAGATTCGCGAGATTGCCCCCAAGAGCTTCCTGTTGGTCCCCGGCGTTGGCGCACAGGGAGGTAGCTTGGAGGAGGTTTGCCGCTACGGCATGATCCCCGGCGACTGCGGCTTGCTGGTCAACTCCTCCCGAGGCATCATCTACGCCTCCCAAAGCGAGGACTTCGCCGAGGCCGCAGCCCGCGAGGCAGCCAAACTCGCCTCCCAAATGAAAGCCCTCCTTAAATGAGCGAAGCACTCGGCCCCCAAACCCCCGAAACGGGGGCTTTAAATAGCCCAGTAGCTCCTTTAATGCTTTACTCCTTTAATCCTTTCCTGCATTAAAGCTTTAAAGCTTTAATGCTATAAGCCCATTAACTAGAAACTTGAAACTTGAAACTAGAAACTGAAGCCTAAAGCCTGGATCCCTTGCATTGCCCTCGCCTGTTGTGCATTCGTGTTCAACACGTCGGAGTTCATTCCCGTGGGGTTGCTTAGCGACATCGCTGAGGACTTCTCGGCGAGCGAGCCACGCGTGGGTATGCTCATCTCGGTGTACGCGTGGGTGGTGGGACTGATGTCGCTACCGCTGATGGTGGCCGTGGCCAAGGTGAATTGGCGCACGGTGATGCTGTGGCTCGTGGGCTTGTTCGCTCTGTTTCAGGGACTTTCGGCTGTTGCTACGGGATATTGGACGTTGATGGCAGCGAGGGTAGGGGTGGCTTGCTGTCACTCGGTGTTTTGGGGCGTAGTGCCTCCCTATGCTGTCGCCACGGCTCCCGAGGGCAGGAGTGCAACGGCGCTGGGAATCATTGTCACAGGTTCGTCGGTGGCCATGATCGTAGGCTTGCCAATCGGCAGAGTGATAGGGCTTTATCTGAGTTGGCGAGTGACGTTCGCTTGCATTTGCGCCGTGTCGGCTTTGGTGCTTTTCGTATGCTTGGCGGTGTTGCCAAGGGTGAAGAGTTTCTCGGCGTTTACGTTGCGTCAGGTGCCGGGGATGCTCAAAAACAGGATGGTGGCGTGGATATATCTCTTTGTAACAGTGATAGTTACCGCTTATTTTATGGTGTACAGCTACATCGAGCCGTTTTTGGCTCAAGTGGGCCGATACACGCCCGATGAGATTACTTTCGTGCTGATTCTCATCGGTTTCGCTGGGATAGTGGCCGGGGTGCTATTCTCCAAACTCTATGTCAAGCATCCTCGGTGGTTTCTGCTTGGTTCATCGCTGGTTATGGTGGGGTTCACGGGCTTGTTGGAGCCGGTGGTGAGCGCGATAGCAGTGCTGTCGGTGCTGTGTCTGATTGGAGCTGTGGCGGAGACGTGCTTCAACCTCGCCTGCCAGGACGCTTTGATAAAGCGGGGACCCCAGCCGTCGACCATCACTGTGGCCACCTACTCGGGATTCTTCAATGTGGGTATCGGCACCGGCACCTTCCTTGGGGGCCTTGTCACGACCTACGCCACCATCGGTCACATCGGCTATTGGGCTGTGATTCCGGCAGTTATAGCTGTACTGGTGTCATTTCCCGTCATGCGACATGTGGTTAGTTGTTAGTTGTTAGTTGTTAGTTGTAGTTGTTAGTTGTAGTTGTTAGTTGTTAGTTGTTAGGGGGAGTGAGGGATCTTGGTCCAGGAGAAGCGGGGCAATAAATCGGTGGCTTTGATGGGGGCGTTGGTGGGTTGTAAGCCGCTGATATTCGCGACGATACCTAATACTTCCTCTGGCGTGTAGCGCTGGCGTAACGCCTCCATGTCAAGGTCCTTGTCACGCTTGGCAAGTCGCTGACCTGCAGAGTTATATATCAAGGGTACGTGGGCGAAACGGGGAGGCTCGTATCCCAGCTTACGATACAGGTAAATCTGTGGGAATGAGGAAGATAACAGGTCGTCGCCACGCACAATCTCGGTAACACCCGAGAGCGCGTCGTCCACCACTACCGCCAATTGGTAGGCGAATCCCCCGTCAGCTCGCTTGACCACAATATCACCCCACTCGCGGGCGAGGTTGGCTTTCTGGGGCCCTCGCAGAATGTCGGTAAACTCCACGTCCAAGTCAGGTAATCTCAGGCGATAAGAAGGGGTCTTGGATTCGGCTTTAACGCGCTGCTGCTCAGGCGTTAAATCACGGCAATTGCCCTGATAGATATGTCGCCCGTCGGATGCGTGGGGAGCTGAGGCGGCAAGTAAGTCGGCGCGGGTGCAGAAGCACGGGTAGGTGTCAAGCTGGTCAAATGCCCGCTGGTAGATTTCCGCGCGCTCGCTTTGCCGCAAAGGGATACCGTCGTAGGTCAAGCCTAACCACTGTAAATCGTCGAAAATCAGGTCGATAAACTCCTGGCGGCTGCGCGACGTGTCGATATCCTCAATGCGCACCAGCCATTCCCCGCCCTGGCTCTTGGCCGATAGCCACGACAGCACCGCGCAGTACACGTTGCCCAGATGCATCCTTCCCGTCGGCGACGGCGCGAATCTACCTCTTACCATATCGCGAAGTTACACAAAATTCCTAAAGGGAGGTCTTTTCCCTTGGAGTACAAGTAAACTTTGTAAACTTTGTAAACTTGGATAACGTGTTGACGCTTAGGTGGTTGGATGAAATTTTAAAGTTTAAAAAGTTTATGTTACCCCCATTGGGATGAAAATATACAGTAGCTTTTGGTGAAAATGACATATATCAGGGGGACGGCACGCGCTACCTTTGTGTTGTGAATTCCATAATGTTTTTTGGTCCTGCCTCAACACCCTGAACCTCACCCTACAACAAGGGAGAGGGGAAGGGGAGAGGGTAGGAGGGGGGAGAAGTATAGTAAAGGCTTACTATCCGACGCCCCGCCAGCCATGACGACAACACCAACATTTCCTTAACCTTTAAATATCAATGTTATGAATGAATCAACCAACCCCGAAGCAATCAGCTTCAAGAGAGAATCCCTTGATCCTCACGGATTTGATTTTCACAACCGCTACATCGACAAGGCGCGAGAGGGTGAGTTTCCCCTTGACACCTTGACCATCGAGATCAGAGAAATCGCCAAGGCAAAGGCTGAGAAGTACGGCTACATGCCCGAGTACATCACCATGGCCCTGTTGTCGGCATTGGCCTCGGCTGTAGGCAACCGTGCGACCTTGGAAATACGCCCTGATTGGGTAGTCAACCCGGCGATGATGATGGTGCTGGTGGGACGTCCCGGCATGGGCAAGACTCCCCCCTTGATGCACGCCTACCGTGGCTTGCGCAACATCGACAACCTCCGTTTCCAGCAGTGGCAAGCCAAGCACGATGAATGGGAGGCCAAGAAGAAAGCCGCCAAAGGCGAGCTGAGAGAGAAAGCCCCCAAGCTGGAACAGACTGTGATCAGCGACTTTACCCAAGAGGCCATGGTGGCTCAGCTCGAGGACCCTTCGCGGGGAGTGGCCATCGTTGTGGACGAGATTGTGGGTTTCTTCGGCACCATCAATCGCTACAACGCCTCCAACATGATCGAGAACCTGATGTCGTCCTTCTCAGGGGAGCAAATCAAGGTGTCGCGCAAGGGAGAGGACGGTCAGGGGAAACTTGTGGTGGTACCCAACCCCTCGATCAACCTGATAGGCACCATCCAGCCCACGCTGTTCAACTCACTGATGACCCGCAACTATCGTGACAGCGGATTCCTTGACCGCATGATGATAGTGTACCCTCCCACTCGCCCCATTGACATGTGGGGAACCGAGACCCAGTCCAACTCCTTGTGGGACAAGGCCGACGCCGACTGGGAGCGGCTGATCACCCTGGCCGAGGAGCGCGGCCGTCAACCCTTCCCCACGGTGAGGCTTTCGGCGCGGGCCCGCAGTTGGTTCTACTCTTGGCGCAACGAGCTGATGACCATGGTTAACGAGCTTGACCCCCTGGAGGTGGAATCCCGAGTGATGAAACGTGTGCAAATCACCGCCAAGATAGCCCTGGCCATCCATCAGGCAAGAATACCCTCCCTTCCCGATTGGGCTGTGGGCGAAATCTCCCTGGGAGAGATCATGGGAGCCGTTGCCGTCAACGAATGGCTTGAGTGGAGCATGCGCCAGCTGGTGTTTGACCTCAAGGAGCAAGCCGGGGTGATCATCCCTCCCAACCCCAAGATGAGAGAGTCGTGGAAGTTTATCGACCACCTCCCCCGGGAGTTTACCTTCGCTCAGGTTGAGGCCGCCGCCAAAAAGGCCGGCAAATGCCGATCGTGGGGATATCTCAGGCTCAATCAGATGCTTGACGCGAAAGTGGTAGTGAAGGCCGACCATGGTCGCTACCTGAAAGTGTCGCAGGAGAACCCCCGATAAACTTTGTAAACTTTGTAAACCGTGCTATTCGACTGTTATCCAGTGTGTTATCCCGATTTGGAAAGTTTATAAAGTTTACTCCCCCCCAGCCAACCAACTTAGAATCCAAACTTTCATATTCCATTAACCCCAAAAACCTTTACCACTATGGGAATTGTAACAAGCGTATGGGATCTCGGAGATCCCGCCTTCCACGACGGCTTTTTAGCCCCTCGTCAACACTACCGTCCAGCACACTCGTTCATGGAGGTGCCACCCAACACCGGTCCCCGATTCCAGCTGCAGAAATACCGCCGACCCCAGGACCGCTACACCTGCCCGGCGTGCGGGCGCCCAAGATGCTACACCATGTACGTCGACACCTACTATGGAGTGCAAATCCCCTTTGAGTACGGCCGCTGCGACCACGAAAACTCCTGCGGTTACCACCGCTACCCCAGCGGCTACACCGACGACTCGGAGCTTATCTACCAATCCATCGCGCGCTACAAGAAGCGTCCCCCCGTTCCCCAGCCCAATCCCGAGCCCTCCTTCGTCCCCCGCGAGCTTGTGGAGGCCACTACCCGAAACTGGCACTACCCGATCAACCCCCTGTTTTGGTTCTTGCGCAGCAAATTCGGAGAATTACTAGTGCGGCGAACGTTTGAAAAGTACAAGGTGGGTACCTCGCGCATGTGGGATGGAGCCACGATCTTCTGGCAACACGACATCCAAGGCCGTTGCCGCACCGGCAAGATTATGGGTTACGACCCCCGCACCGGTCATCGCATCAAGGAACCTCGCCCCCAAGTGTCGTGGGCGCACACAATGCTCGAGGGCGTTGACTTCCGCGACCCAACCATGAAATCGCCACCCTCCGACTTCGTTCTCGAGCAATGCTACTTTGGCGAGCACCTGATTAACCCCTATAGCGAGATGAAGCTGCCGATCCACATCGTCGAAAGCGAGAAAACCGCCTTGATTGCCGCCCTCGACCAGCCCGAACGTGTGTGGATTGCCACCGGGGGTATCTCCAACCTGCGTCCCTCCAAAGCGCTGCGCGACTTTAAGGTGATTCTCCACCCCGACCTTGGGGCCGAGAAGAAATGGGCCGACAAAGCCCCGGCGCTAAAAGAAGGCGGCTGCCTGAGTGTAGAACTCGACGATTCCCTCTCCCAACAGGCCACCGAGGAGCAACGCAAGCTCGGCCTCGACCTCGCCGACTTCATCCTCCTCAACAAGTAGCCCCAGCACCCCGAATCGCCTTTCTCAAGCAGGAAACCACGAATTAACACTAATATTCACTAATTCAGCGATTAAGATTATATTTCATTAAAGAATTAAGCTTTGCTGCGCAAAGAATTAACACGAATTTCCATAATGGAACGCTATCAGCATTAGTGTAAATTATAAGAGCGTAAGCTCTTTAAATATTATTAGAATCGCAGTTAACTTATTGTTGTTCATTAGTGTGAATTCGTGGTTTCCAAACTTGAGAAGCTTGAGTTATGAAGGATATTCTGTAATAGTTGTCATCTCATCGGTCATTGGTGAAAAAAGCTAAAAAATGTTCGTTAGTTCATAAATTATCGCTATCTTTGGAGCGTGAACCATAAAATCCATGTTTTTAGGAACACGTTACTTGACAACTATTTTAATTTAACTAAATAACCTAACTACCAAAACAACACAACCGCATGAAACGTAATTTACTTCTCGCGCTGTCTTTGGGCTTGGTGGCTCAGGCTTGGGCGGTGATTCCCCGCTCGGCTTCGGCCCCTGAGAAACTGATTGACAGCCCGGTAGGGTTGATGGCTCCCGTGTGGAGCCCCGACGGCTCTAAAATCGCTGTGACAACCGACCACTTCACCGGTATCTACGTGGCCAACGCCGACGGCTCAGGTCTGAAGCAAGTGTCGAAGGCCGCCAAGGCTGGTTACCGCATGGCTTGGGACGGTGCTTCCGTTGCCGCCGAGGCCAAGGACGACAACGCCACCTCGCTCTACGCGATCATGGTGGCCAAGCCCGACAAGGCTTGCTCCCTAATCTCGGCCCTCAACGACTTCCAGGGCAAGATGGTGATCAACCCCGCTCTCAGCCCCGACGGCTCCAAGATCGCCTTCCAGATCGTCAGCCAGGGCATGTGGGTGATCAACACCGACGGCACCGGCCTGAAATCGCTGGGCGCTGGCTCCCATCCCTCGTGGCTCCCCGACGGCTCGGGCGTGGTTTACACCCAAGTGAGCGACAACGGACATGAGTTCACCGCGTCCAAGGTGCTCGCCATCGACGTGCAGTCGCTGCGTCAGGTTACCCTCACCAGCATCTCCGGCGTAATCCCCATGACCCCCGCCGTTAGCCCCGATGGCAAGCGATTGGCCTTCGAGAACGCCGCCGACGCGTCTATCTACACCATCAACCTCAACTACTAATCCACGACAATCATGAAAACCATCCAATCTATTTTAGGGAAAGCCGCGATTGCCGCATTAGTAGCTGGCGTTGCCGCTCCCGTGGCTCAGGCCGTTGACCCCATCACCGGCTGGGGCGATTTCAAGCTGTTTATCGACCCGGGTCACTCCATGAAGGAGAACAAGGGCATGTGGGGCTACACCGAGGCTCAAAAGACCGTGCGCGTGGCCCTCGCCCTCGAGGACTACCTCAAAACCTACACCGACATCACCGACGACTGTGTGAAGCTCACCCGCTACGACGACGTGACCAACGTGTCGCTCGAGGAGCGCTCCGACATGGCCAACGCTTGGGGTGCCGACTTCTACTACTCCATCCACTCGGACGCCGCCGCTACCAACCAGACTCTCACCCTCTTCGGAGGCTGGATGGACAACGGCACCGCCGTGGAGAAAACCCCCAACGGCGGCAAGGCCTTCGGCGAGATCCTTTGTCCCAACCTCACCGCCGTGATGCAAATCACAACGCAAGGCAACTGGTACGACCGCTACTACTACGACCGCTCGACCAACCACACCAACAAATATCCCTACCTGTCGGTTAACCGCCGCACCACCTGCGCGTCGCTCCTTAGCGAGGGCGGTTGCCACACCATCGGCGAGCAGCAGCAGCGCAACTTCAACGACGACTATAAGCGACTCGAGGCTCTGGCCGCTTTCCAGTCGATTCTGAAGCATCGCGGCTTGGACGTCCCCGCCACCACCGCTCTCACCGGTATCGTGCGCAACAGCGAGACCTCGCAACCTATCAACGGAGCCACCATCACCGTTGACGGCCGCACCTACACCACCAACACCTGGGAGGACACCTTCAAGGATTACACCTCCAACAAGGACCTCATCCACAACGGCTTCTACCTCTTCGAGAACCTCACCGCGGGCCAAACCTACGAAGTGACCTTCTCGGCCGACGGCTTTGAGACCCTTACCACCCAGGCTACCATCAACGCCGGTGGCGACCTCACCAGCGACTACGTGACCTACCTCGACGTCAACCTTACCAACGTGGCTCCCGCCATTGTTTCCTCGGTATCGGTTTCCGACCTCACGGCCGTATCGCCCCTCAACCCCATTACCCTCACCTTCTCCCGCGCTATGGACCGCACCAGCGTGGAGAACGCCCTGTCGATCAACCGCGGCGCTTCGGTGCTCCTGTCGTGGCAAAACGACTTCACCCTCGACATCGACGTTTCCTCGCTTGAACCCCTGTGGCGCTACATCATCACCATCGACGGCTCGGTAGCCCGCAACTCGCAGACCAACCAGCTCTTTGACGGCGACGGCGACGGCGTGGAAGGTGGCGACTACACCCTTCAGTTCACAATGGCCGAGCCCGACACCGAGGCTCCCCAAGTAATCAACACTTGGCCCGAGGCTGAGGGCGCTGTGCAATTCACCTACCGCCCCGTTATCGGCATCGAATTCGACGAGGAACTCAACTTCAACACCGACAAGAACGCCGATTGCATCACCCTTTCCGACAAGGACGGCAACACCTACGAGGGTACCCTCGAGCATGAGGTGATCCGCGGCAAATCGGTGCTCCAATTCTATCCCTCCAAGGACCTCCCCATCGACCGCGCTATCCTCGTGAAACTCGACGCTGGCCTTGAGGACCTCTCAGGCAACGTTACCGAGGAGCCCTTCTGCTTCCGCTTCCTCACCGAGTATCGCGGCCAAGGCACCGAGAACGTTCTCCAGGACTTCTCCAGCATCTCCAACTGGTGGGCTCCCTCCGGCTCTGGCTCCACAGCAGGTATTGACGAGGACGAGTCGTATGCAGCTCTCGCTTCTCGCGGCTACACCCCCGGTTCCTCCTCGTTGCACGTTCACTACCTGTTCATGGAGGACGCTACCAGCCCCAACTGGATGATCCGCGAGTACTGGTCAAGAGGCAACGGTTCGACATTCAATCCCGCTGGAAATGTATTGTCATCGTGGGTATACGGCGACGCTTCCAACAATGGCGTGGCCATGATGCTCCGCGACAAGACCAGCAACGCCCTGTTGTACAAGGCCCATGTGCCTGTAACTTGGCGCGGCTGGCGCTTGCTCTACTGGGATCTCGACAACGACGAGGCTGTCAATTTCACGGGTGACGCATCCTTGAGCAACCCCGTTTACATCGACTCTTACTATATCAAGCACCAGGACATCGATCCCGACGAGGCTGAGGAGGATCCCGAACTCCTCTACCAGTACTGGGAGGGCGACCTCTACTTCGACATGCTGCTCTACTCAGCTTGGGACAGCGAGAACTTCGAGCGCACCGCCAACATCAACGACGTAGTCATCGAGACCAGCGGTATCACCGAGGTTAACGCCGGAGCAGCCGCTCTCAACGGCCGCGTGTTCAACCTCCAAGGCATCGAGCTGCCCCGCGACGCCAAGCTCGCCCCCGGTCTCTACATCATCGACGGCCAGAAAGTCTACATCAAGTAGGGTTTAGGTCTTAGTGATTAGTGATTAAGTATAATGGCTCCGCCTAGCAATCGCCTGGCGGGGCCATTTCGTCCATTCGTGCATTCGTGCATTCGTGCATTCAAGAAATCGATTTCGAATAAACGGATACACGAGTACACGAATAAACGACTTCGCTCTCCCCACTCCATCAGATAATTGCGTCTCCCCCAGATTTTTTGTACCTTCGCGTCAAAAATAAGGATAGAAGATGAAGAAACAACTTTGCGTGGTATTGACCGCCCTCTTATCGCTGACGACAGCGTGGGCTGCCTCGTCCGACCCCTGCACCGGCACGCTGCCCATTCTCCACATTAATATATATAATACCGACACCAGCGGTACCGTCCTCGTCGACGACAACAACGTGCCTGTCGACGCCAACGGCTACCCATCATCGTCGGCCACCCTCAACGACGACGTAATCTCCTACAACCTCGCCGATAAGGACTATCGCCCCGGCTACTACTGGCTGGAAATCCCCGACGGATGCTCCTACGCCTCCTCCGAGGGGTTGAAAGCTATCGGCTCACAGGAGAAACCCCTGCCCTTGGAGATGAAAGCCCGCGGCAACTGGACGCGCACAGGATTCGCCAAAAAGCCGTTCAAGCTGAAACTTGGCAAGAAACAGGACATGCTCGCCCTGTCGCCCTCCAAAAGCAAGCATTACGCTATCCTGGCGCACGCCGACGACAGCTACGGATACATGCGCAACTTCGTGGGTTTCAACCTCGGCCAGCGCATCGGATTGCCTTGGAGCCCCGCTATGCAGCCAGTAGAGGTGATCATTAACGGAGATTACCGTGGGCTGTATTTCTTGACCGAGTCAATCAGGGTAGAGGACGGCCGTGTGCCCATCCAAGAGCTTGACGACCAATCAACCACCCGCGCCGACCTCTCAGGCGGATACCTCGTAGAACTAGACAACTACGATGAAGACAACCAAATCCAGATGGACGAGGCCCACTGCTCTCGCGGCCATAAATACGACAAGGTGCGCGTCACTTTTGACACCCCCGAGGTCTACTCACAGCTCCAAACCCTCTTCATCACTCAGCAATTCACCGCTATGAACGAAGCTGTGGGCCGTTGCAACTCCAGCGACGACCTGTGGGCCTACATGGATCTCGACGACGCCGCTAAATATTACATCGTCAATGAGATAATTTCACATTGGGAAAGCTACCACGGCTCCACCTACCTCTACCGCGACCGATACAGCGAGGAGGAAGGCTACGGTAAGTGGCACTTCACCCCGTTGTGGGACTGCGGAAACGCCTTCAACGGCTCCACCTCCGATTATTTCTATAATTGCGACTCTTTTGGCAACACGTGGATCACCTCAATGGTCCTCAACAACAAATTTATGACCCAAGTCAAGGCCTGGTGGAAATATTTCATGAACAACTGCTACGACGGCATCCTCAGCGACATCGACACCTACGCCTCGCGTATCACCACCGCCGCCACCTACGATTACAACCGCTGGAAAGGCTTGACCGTGAGCGGGGGAAGCTATAGCGCCGACAACCGCGACATGGCCTCCAAGAAAACCGCCGTGGTCAACCATCTCAACGCCAAAATCTCCTGGCTCAAGCAACAATGGGGCGACTACGCCGGAGTGACCACCGAGCCTACCGCCGACGCCACCCCAGCCGCCGAGCTGCCCTACTGGGTTATCCCCGGGCCCGATTACGGCACCTATACCATCTATTTCAACGACCTCCAAGCATCTCCCTGGCCAACGGTTTACTGCTACGTGGAGGAAAGCGACGTGGACGGCTATCCCATTTCAGGCGCTACATTCTGCCCCTTGGGAGCCTTCCCCGGCTCCAAAATGACCGAGAAAGCCGCAGCCAACCTACAAGCCCTGGGCACCGATCACGAATATACCCACTACATCGAGTTTACCCCCGATTACCCCCTGAGCCAACTTGCCAAAATCAGCTTTAGCACGGGTCAGACGGCCACCAAAACCGTCTCGCTGCCCCTCGAGGACGGCGCCGTTTACAACTACGACGGCAACCTCTCCTCGGGCGTCGATAACGTGGCTGTCGACAACGACCACGACGCTCCCCTCGAGTATTACGACCTTATGGGACGTCGCTTGACCCAGCCCCTCCCCGGCCAGCCTGTGATCATCCGTCGCGGCGCCACCGTCACCAAGGAAATCGTCCGTTAACCTCATAGGGCATGTAGAAATATTGTACACAATTGGCGCGTGTGGACCTTACCCATGCGCGCTAATTTTTGTATTCTTAGCGATTTTTTGTACTTTTGTCGCTCAAATCTAAAACGATATCATCAATATGGCCGAGAACATCAACACCTCGACAGCCGAGGAGAACGAAAAAAAAGGATTGAACTTCGTGGAACAAATCGTTTGGGACGACCTCCAAGCCGGTAAAAACGGCGGACGCCTCAACACACGCTTCCCGCCCGAGCCCAACGGATATCTCCATATCGGCCATGCCAAGGCTATATGCATGGACTTCGGAGTCGCCGAGAAATTCGGTGGCACCTGCAACCTGCGTTTTGACGACACCAACCCCGTCAAGGAAGATGTCGAATACGTCGACTCAATCCGCGACGACATCCACTGGCTCGGTTTCGACTGGGGCGACCGCGAATATTACGCCTCCGATTACTTCCCCCAGCTTTACGACCTCGCCATCCGCATGATCAAGGAGGGAAAAGCCTACGTCGACGACCAAACCTCCGAGCAAATCGCCGCTCAAAAAGGTACCCCCACACAGCCTGGCCAAAACTCCCCCTACCGCGACCGCTCGGTGGAGGAAAACCTCGACCTCTTCCAGCGCATGAACGCCGGCGAATTCGACGAGGGTGCACGCGTGCTACGCGCCAAAATCGACATGGCCTCCCCCAACATGCACTTCCGCGACCCCATTATGTATCGCATCCTCAAAACTCCCCACCATCGCACCGGCGACAAGTGGAAAGTCTACCCTATGTACGACTTCGCCCACGGCCAAAGTGACTACTTTGAGGGAGTTACCCACTCGATATGCACCCTCGAGTTTGTACCCCACCGCCCCCTCTACGAATACTTCGTCAAAGAGCTCGCCGACGAAAGCTACTGCCCCCGACAGATCGAGTTCAACCGCCTGAACCTCACTTACACTGTAATGTCCAAGCGCAAGCTCCTCCAGCTCGTCAAGGAAGGCCTGGTAGCCGGTTGGGACGACCCCCGTATGCCTACTATCTCCGGCATGCGTCGTCGTGGATTCACCCCACAATCCATCCGCAACTTCATCGACAAAATCGGGTATACCAAGTTTGAGGCCCTCAACTCCGTTTCCCTCCTGGAGCACGCCGTGCGCGAGGACCTCAACGCAATCGCCACCCGCGGAATGGCCGTAATCAACCCCGTGAAAGTGGTGATCACCAACTATCCCGAGGGCCAAACCGAAATGGTGGAGATGGAAAACAACCCCGAACGCCCCGAGGAAGGCAACCACCAGATGCCATTCTCCCGCGAGATCTTCATCGAGCGTGACGACTTCATGGAGAATCCCCCTAAAAAATTCTTCCGAATGACCCCCGGCGGAGAGGTGCGCCTCAAAGGTGCCTATATCGTCAAATGCACCGATGTGGTCAAAGACCCCCAAGGCAACATCGTCGAAATCCACTGCCAATACGACCCCCTCTCGCGTAGCGGTATGCCCGGCTCACAGCGCAAGGTGAAAGGTACTCTCCACTGGGTTTCAGCTCCCCACGCCGTCGACGCTACCGCAAGGATGTACGACCGCCTGTTCAACGTTGAGAACCCCGCTGCCGAGCCCGACCGCGACTTCCGAGAAATGCTCAACCCCGACTCCCTCAAAATCGTCGAGGGCATCAAAGTAGAGCCCTTCCTCGCCGAGCTGGCCAAGGAACAAGGCCGCAAATTCCAGTTCCAGCGTATCGGTTACTTCACTCCTGACTACGACTCCACCCCCGACCACCTGATCTTCAACCGAACAATCGCCCTCAAGGACTCCTGGGAAAAAGCAGTCGCCAACGCAAAAGTATAAATGGAAGAAGAGGACCAGCTATATCAACAATACGAGGAATTCCGCCGACGAATGCTCGACGGACGCCTCGAAAGCTACTACGACGAGGAAACACTCATCGAGGTGTTTGACACCGCCGGCGACCAAAACGACGATGCTACACGCATGGCCGTCCTCTCGCTTGCAGCCCGTTTACACCCATCAAGCGAGGACCTCAACTCCCGCCGTGCCTTCTACTTCTACCTCATGGGCGACACCCCCTCGGCCATCGAAATCCTGCAACGCCCCCACGGCGAACACATTTTGTGGGATATCCTCGACCTTACCCTTAACCCCCAGAATATCAACCCCGAGCCCGGTAGCGACATCACCCGTCTCCTCCAAAAATACCAGCCACTCGACGACGAAGAGGCCATACGTATCGTCGATTTCGCCGCACTTACCGGCCAACTCCCCTGGCTTATCGAGCACGCCACTGAAATCGAAAATTCACTCGATTATCCCTCAACCCTCTACTACGAAATCGCCTCAAAGGCCTCCGAGACTCACGACAACGACACAATCCTCCAGGCCACCGAGAAACTCACTGCCCTCGAGCCCTTCACCGACTATTTCTGGATCATGCAGTCGCGTGCCCTCGCCGAAAAAGAGAAGGTCGACGACGCCCTCCAATCACTCGATTACGCCCTCGCTATCAACCCAAGCAACCCCGAGGCTCGGCTCCTCCGCGCACAACTCGTGATGCTTGCCGATGACAAAGCCAACGACGAAATCCGGGCCGACCTCGAAGCACTCTACCGCGAGTACCCCGACAACACCTCCGTCGCCCGCACCCTCGCTGTAATCTACGAGACACTCGGTCAAGACGACAAAGCCCGCGAGCTATATATCAACGTGATACGCACGCAGCCCGACGCATCCGACACCCTCCCCCTGTTGCTCCATATCGACCACTCCGAAGAGACCATCGAGCAACTATGGCCCGAACTCTCCGACATCAACGACCAATCAAGCGTCGTCGAAATGGCCAACAAAATGATGCGCCAGCAAGCATTCACCGAGGCTTCAGCGCTATTGCGCGCCGCTTGGCGGCACGACGTCCTCACCTACGGATTCGAGAACATGGTCGAAGCCATGTACTGCGCCGGTGAATACGCAGCCGTCGAGCGTCTCCTCACCAAGCCACAACAGCCAGGATTTGACGCCTACTATTCCCCCACAGTGTCAATGATTTACGCATTCACCGTATTGCGCCTTGGCCACCGAAAAGCCACCTTGGAATTCATAGACGCATGGCTCGAGCGAGCACGCAATGTCGTCACCCCCACCCCGGGCCATCGAGTGTTCCAATACGGAGTAGAAACCATCCTCCGCTGCCTCAAAAGCCTCTTAGGCGACTTCCGCACCCACTGGAAAGCCTCCGACGGCACCCCCGGCGCCTTGAGAGTCGAGCTCGAGGCCCTCGACCCCTACCGCCCCCGCCTCAACCAGGACGACATGCTCCTCTTCTAGCCCATCGTCCCCCGTCCCGTGTCGACACCCCCATCAGCAAGCCTTTGGGCCACCGTGCCCCCCTCAGCAAGCCTTTGGGCCACCGTGCCCCCTCAGCAAGCCACGGTGCCCCGCGGTTCGCCGCGGCGGCTCCCCTCCCTGCTCCCCACGGCGCCAGCCCTCCCCTCCGCAAGCCTTTGGGCCACCGTGCCCCCATCAGCAAGCCACGGTGCCCCGCGGTTTGCCGCGGCGGCTCCCATCCCTGCTCCCCCTTTATCCCCCTGGCGCGCAAGATTTCCACAAGATTTAGCCTAAACCTTTGGCAGTTAACGGAAAAGTTACTAAATTCCCATCTTTGACACCCAAGCGAAGGAAAATGGCCCCTAAGATGCTGGGAAAACCATCTTAGGGGGTCGGTTTTTTATGTGGAAAGTGTGGCACCAAACGGGCTGTCCGTAGATTAACTTTCTTTAACCATGCGCAGGATGCTCTTGATTTTGCTGTTGG
>CAZLSW010000040.1:0-28622 GCA_964562375.1 uncultured Muribaculaceae bacterium
CCCGTTTCGCCCATAGCCAAAAAATATTGGACCTCAGACAAAAGTATTACGGCATTTACAGCGAGTTCCTGACCCAACAACAAATCCGCCGTGTCTATGAACTGGAACGACAAATGATGGAACGGCTTGCCAAACGTGGTAAAGAAGCAAATAGATAACCCACATAATAAGTACTTAAAATTCACACCGTATGAAAGAGTTATTTTTAGTAATGGCCGCAGCCATTGTGATGGCCACCAATGTGTACGCACAGGAACATATTATGGAGGTTTCGCCCGTCCAAACAGACATGGACAATGGGTATAAAGGAAATCCGGCCGACCGATGTGGGGTTAGATTCTGCATCAATCTTTCCGGCGTGACAAAGGTGGAGTTGGAAAGTGTCGATGGCTACCCGTTGGCAGGGGAGGCAAGCATCATCACATTTATTGCCTCGGATAAATCAGGTTTCACGCCCGGAAAGGAATTTTACATCACAACCTTGCCTTGCGACCTGCGCGGAGGCTACCGACTTTCTTTCCACCGGAACGGGCTTGTAGCACACTACTTTGGCGTACATCAAGTTGTGGAGCAAGGGAAATTCATAAGTCCTTCCGACTTGGTGGAGAGCGAGTTGGCGTTTGAAGAACCCAATGCTCGGCTTGTGGAAAAGGAGCGACCGAAAATGGATGCTCAAACACATCGGCTTATAGTGCAGTACCGCAGAAATCAGACGGAGGCCAACAAACAGGCATTGCTTGATCGTATAGGCATCCGTTACGACAAGGTGGTAGCACGTAAGAAGAACAAACTAAGGGAGTTGGAGCGAGAGGCAAGGACTTATCAGATAGTAGAACACATACAGGAGATTGTGAATGAAATGGTGAACAACCGCGATGTCCGCATACAGCAACAGTTCCTCCGCTTCATTGACCCTCGCCGTGATGAAGACCCCAAAGACAGCTGGATGGTGCTCCGCGGCGCATCTGCCTCAAACGCTTACATTGGCTATACGCCAGTGACCAATGCCGAATATGCCGCCTTCAAGTCGGGATTCGTCTATGTGGCTGGGGCTGAGAACTATCCTGTAACGAACCTAACTATTGAGGACGCAATAGCCTATTGCGACTGGCTTACAGCTAAAGACCCACGATACACTTACCGCCTGCCATGCGAAGAAGAATGGGTACTTGCCGCCGGACACATGCCCAAGGATGTGGCGATGAACTCGGGCCATGCAGAAAACGGGCTGACAGCCGTGGACGCTTACAGCCAAAGCAAGGGGGCTTGCGGAGGTATAGACTTCTGGGGCAACTGTTGGGAATGGACGTCATCGACAGATGCCAACGGACAGCATATCATCAAGGGCGGTAGCTGGAACTCCAAACGCGATGACTGTCGCAGCGAGAAGTCAGATGTCGTAAGAAACGGCACACAAGGTTATTCCAACGTCGGTTTCAGGGTGGTGAGAGTTATGAAATAAGCAAGCCGCAATTTAATCAGAGTAAATCTCATTTAATTATCTGGACATGGAATCTTTTTTTCGACCTTGTCATACCAACAAATTTATCCAAGGATTTTCTTGATTTGAGGGTTGGCGCCCATAGTCCTGTTCTATAAGCGCACTTTGTGAGAGGAGATGGGGGTGACCAGCAGGTAGATGCCTGAGGGGAGGTTCCCAACGTGGATGTAGCCGTGGCTGGAAGCGATTTGTCGGCCGTCTATTGTGTAGAGTCGCAGCAGGGGACAGTCGTCACCGGGGATAATGACCGAGACGAAGTCGCCTTGGCGACTAACTATCGGCTGTGTGACAGCGCCGAGAATAGAACCCACGCCGGATGTTGCTAGGGCTCTGGTAACCGCTGCTTGGGCGTCGACACACCCCTCTCCCCAGCGAGGGTCGTCGAAGTCATCAAAGGATTTGTTGGAGGTTTCCAAGATAATGTCACGCACCTCCGAGGGTGAAAGCGAGGGATTGGCTTGCAACATCAAAGCGGCTACACCGCCAACCAATGGCGACGACATCGATGTGCCACACTCAGCGCCCCAATAGTAGGTGCGTCCGTCGATGGCAACGGCGTCCACCATATGTGACACCGAGGAGGGATAGACTTCTCCCGTATAGGAGGGATAGGATGATACCACATAGTTTCCGGGGCCAGAGATATGGGGCATTTTACGGCCATCACGCAATGTGCCATAACCCGAGAAGTCGGCAATATGGCCTACAGTGTAATCATATCCCTTGGTGCCACCTGAGAGCAATGGCCACTGGTTGCGGGAAGAGCATGCGCCTACTGTAATCACATTGTATCCAGTAGCGATATTGGAGATGGATTGCGAGGAGTTGCCCGAGAGCATTCCTGAGATGTAACCCCAATTGAAATAATTGGCCGAGGAATGGGCGTACCCGTCCACCTCAACTCCGGGGTCGCCAATCACCACCAAGCGAATGTAGCATCGTCCAATCTCGTTGCCGCGTGTGTAACGGTTGTGGAAATCCACTTGGACAGCCACGTTGTAACGGCCGTTCTCGGGGTCAGTTCCGTAGGAAAGTGCCAAATAACCGGTGCCCCAATTAGCCATCTCGGATGACACTTGGGCTCCCTCGATTCCGTAATCTTGGCTGCTCACTATCCATTGGCCTTCCTCGCCGTTACCCACGACGGGGGATGTGAACACCACGGTCTTGTTGGTACAGTCGAATAGCTCTATTCGCATCCCGAAGGGTCGTGAATCCACGCTCCAAAAATCAGCCGGGCCATAAATATAACGGTCGTGCCACTCCCAGCCATCGCATAGGAAAGTGGAGAACTCCGAGGTTTCCTCGTCGAAAGCGAGTTGAAGGCTGTTCTTGCCATTTCCCTCGTTTCCTGCCGAAATGCACACCACGGCTTCCTCTCCAATTAGGTCGAGATATTGACAAAAGAGGGAGGAGCCATCGTGGGGGCCGGTATAGCTCCCCACCGACATATTAATGACTGCCGGCTTGCCCTGCTCGCGGGCGTAGTCGAGAATCTCCTCAGCTCCAGCAAGGATACAAGCGTCGGTAAGCATCGACGTTGTGGCCACGATATCGGCGCCAGTGGCAACGCCGTGGTACTGGCCGTAGCTTCCAGTCATGATTCCGGCCACATGGGTAGCATGGTTTTCAGTGATGTCGTCCATGGTCCACGATGCGATTTCGGCTAATGTTTCAGCACGCTCCTCCAGAGCGAGGGTATCGCGGTAAGCCACGATTTTTCTTACTCGGGTGTTTCCGTCCTTGTCCCAAAAATTAGGGTGATGGGGTTCAAAACCAGTGTCGCAGAAGCCAACAACCACCCCTGAGCCGTCCAAGCCATCGGGAAACTCAGCCGAAGGTGAAACCGCCTCGTCAACGCGAGCCATTGGGCGTGCCAAGTCCATCAGAGGCACGTTGCGGCTGTCCAAGCTAGCTGAATTGATGCGCGAGAATGTGGATAGCCACCCTACTTGGTCGGTAGGGATATATGCGAGCACTAGGTCGTCGCGTCGACGCAGAATCTTGCATCCTTTCTCCTCCATTTCGGCGATAGCTGAGTCGTCGGTGATTCTCAAAATCGCGGGGTAGTAGGATTGGGAGGATTGAGCTTTGAGAGCCTCTGGTTGGGCGTGCCTTAGAGCTACTTCTCCCGCTTGGATGCCGGCCGCGGCAAGGCGAGAACGGCAATCAAGATTAGAGGCGGCGAAAAGGGTAGGGGAGGCAAGGAGCATCCCGGCTATAAGGTTAACGTGTAAGCGAGAGGTTAAACGAAATGCCATACGAGGTGTTGGTGGTGGGATAGGATGAGTTGGATACGAGAGGTGTGTTCACTTGGTGGTCGAAGAATGCCGACACGGTCAAGCGCTTGCTCATGATGTAGGAGGCCATGATGTTCATGGTGAACGTGCGCGCGCCTGATGTGGGCTGGGTGTAGCGGCTCTCCAAGCGACGTATAAGCGCCTGGGTGGTAGACAGGGAGAAGTCGGCGTTGATCGACAGGTCGTTGCTAACACCCGTCTGCGATCCCTTGATTTTGAGTACCGAGTTGAAGCCAACGATCTTCCATCCGGCGCCGATGGTCAAGCCTTTGGTGGTGGATTCCACGATTTGGCCAGCCGAGGAGTTGAGGGTCAACGTGCGGGCGTCGCGATATTCCGCGCTCAGGGTGATATCATTCTTCATCGTCACGCTTACGCCCAAGAGGGGAGCGAATTTCTCAGTAATGGCTACCGATGAGATGTTGAACGGCGACGACGGGATAGGCTCGCCCGAGAGTTCATCAAGGGTGAAGCCCTTGTTTCCGTCCACGCTCAGCCAGTTGAGGTAGGATGTGTAGGAGCCTACCGAGTAGGTACATTGGTAGGCGTGGCTCAGAGTGAACGACTTGAAGATATTCTTGAGATTGCCTATGTTGATAAGGCCGTCGTAGGTGACACGCCAGTTGGGCAGCACGTGGGCGAACGAGGGGAAGGGATCGAGCCACTGCTTGTTGGGGTCGGTATTGCCGTAGGCCGAGAGGAACGCGGGAATCAAGACATCGGGCGAAGTCTCGGAAACGGTGCCCACGCTCGGGTCAAACACTTGTCCGGCGTGGATGTTGTCCTTCATGAATCCAGTGGTAGGATAGGTGGTTCCCAAATACATGTTCTCGTAGCGCTGGCGGATGATTGACACGTTGTCGCAGAACTTCTCGAAGGCTCCCGACCAGTATCCGTTTTCGGCTTTCGACGAGCGCAGGGAGGTGCCGATGGCGCAGTAGGTCATGGTAAACGAGCCGGTGCGAGTAATGGGCATGTCGTCGTACATGAACTGTATCTGCTTCGTGCGATTGTCGGTGCGATTGGTGGTCAATTGTATCTTCAGGCCACGGATAGGCTCGAGGTTAAGCTCCAGGCTAAGCTCGTTGCCTTGCGACCAGATGGCGGGCGAGGTTTGGCCGTCGTCGGTAATCAGCCAGCCACGGTCGAGGGCCTTGTTGATGTAGCTTTCATCGGTAAAGCCGAACGCGAAGTCCAAGCCCGGTGACAATGGGCCATATTTGCCCGATTGGCCAAAGGCGTTGCCGATATCGTTCTGGAACAACGGCAGCGACAGCGAGTGGGTGGATTTCCACTTCACCGAGGCCGAGCGAGGGCTCATAACGAAGCGTGTGGCGTGGTCGCCAATCTCTTTCCACACCGAGCGCTCCTCTTTGAGGATTTCGGTAATGGCAAACTTGATATTGTCGTCGCCCTTGGTCAACACTTCGATTGAGGACGCGTCAATCACTCGAGTCTTCACCGGGAATGGGGTGCCGTCGGTCTTGGTGGCAACCACTTTCACTTTCTTGTTTCGCAGGTTGTGCTTGATGACGATGGTGGTGTCGGGCTTGAGTTTATAGGTACGCTCGAATTTCTTGGGTTTCTTGTCCTTGCTGGCCGTTTGACGGGTGGACGAGGAAAATCGCTTGTTCACCTCTTTGAGGTAGTTGAATTTGTTGTAGAATGTCTCAAAGTTGATGCGGCCGTCAACGTTCCAGGAGGCCTGGTTGGAGATAGTGTTGCCAAGGAACACGTCGTCGACCGTGGCGCCACGGTCCCAGCGATAGGTGGCGTTATAGGTCACCGATCCGGTCAAGAAATCCAGCACTGGAATCTTGGAGAAGGGGGCCTTGTAGGTGCCAGTGAATGTTTGGTTGTAAGCCCAAGGGGTACCGAGGGAGAGGATTGACGACCAAACGGTGTCCTTCCACTCCTTGTACTTGTCGGGGAACAATTTTTTGTTCACTGCTCCCGTGGTCTCCTCGATGCGAGCCGAGGTGTTGGAGGTGAACTGGAAGGACAGCTGCTTGGTGAGGTTCCATTGTAGTGACAACTGTCGATCCCAGAGGAAGTTCTTGGACACCGACACGGGCATCTCAAAGTAGACGTCGGTCTCCGAGCGCGTCTGCTGCTCGTAGTAGTAGCGGCTCATGGTGGTGAGGAACGTCAGGTTGTTGAACATCCAGTTGATCTCCCACTCCTTCAAAAATTTCAGATTCTTGTTCTTACTCTTGATCCAGCCGAAGGGACGCAGGCCTTTGATGTAAGGAGTATAAGAGTATTGGAACGATCCACGGTAGTCGTTGGTGTACTCATATTCGGTGGTGGGATCCATCTTCGTCTGCTTGTTGAAGGAGAAGTTGAACGTAAAGTTGGCGGGATCCCACGGCATGGGGTTCTTGCTCTTGATGTCGAATTTCAAGCCGGATATGGAGAAGCTCTTGATGGTGGTTTTCTCCACGGCGTAGTTCATGATGGAGTCGCGTTGTTGCTTGGTGGCGCAATCGTCGAGAGCGTCCTGGAGGAGCACGTCCTGGTCGAGAGGGTTATACTTGGGCTCGGTGCGCTCCTTGGTGATTGAGTAGTAGACGGGGGCGGTAAGTTTCACCTTTTCGGGCAACAATTTACCCACGTCGCCCTGAACGGCGAAGTTGTACTGGTAGTAGTCGTCCATGTTGCGGTCGTTGAGGCTCTGGTCGACGGAGCCGAAGCCAGCGGTCTCGATATGCGTGCCGAAATTGAGGGTGGCGATGTCGCTAAGGCCAAGAGTGGCATTGGCCTTCAAGGCCCAGCCGCCGTCCTCGTCGAAATCGGTTACCTTAAGCTCATTGACCCACACGGTGCCAGCCTTGGTAACGGATGAGTTGTTGCGCACGCCGATGAGCATCACACGCACATCGGACAAGGAGGGGTTGCCCAGCACCGAGATTGTGTTGTTCTCGTTGTCGGGGTCGCGCCCAGTGTAGAGCGTTGAATAGCCCACTCCGGAACCCTCCATGGCTTTCTCCTTGTTACGCTCTTTTTTGAGGTCGACAAGGTTTTGGAGGGTAAGGTCCATATAGTTCTGTATAGGCCACACGCGGGCACGGTCGGCCGAGTTGTCATTGTACTTGCCAGCGGGGGTGAGGCTCAATGGAATGGCGTACTCGTAATAGTTGTTCTTGACATCGGTACCCAAGCGCACAATCAGCGACAGTTCGCCGGATTTGAGGTTGGTTTGGTCGTCAATCAGGGCCTCGGCGTGAACCCACATCTGCAGTTTCTTGTAGTTGCGCAGGTCGTAAGATGTGTTGCGATATACGGCTCGAGCGTCGCCAGCTTGTAGGCCAGTGACCTTAAGCGACATAGATTGCTCGTTGAGCTGGGTAATCTGGGATTGTCCGGGGTCGGTGATACGGCTCACTCCGGGAGGCAAAACGTAGTTGACAGGTTCGCGGGAGGAGTTTTCCTCGATGTTGACAATCGACACGTCAAGCTCGCCCTCGGCAGGGGTGTCGCCGCGGGTGTTGAGGTTGAAATCGTAAGTGCGCCACTCGCCACGCACCAGCTCCAGGGTCGCGAAGCGCAAGTGGGTGACAGCCTTGAAGTTGGTCATGAAGATTCGGGCGAAGCGGATGGTGGAGAAGTCGGATATGGAGCCCACCTTACGCTCATAGTCGCTCAAAGGTATCTTGAACTGGTACCATTCCACCTCTTGGTCCTTGCCGTCACGGGTGCGCACGAGCGACACCTGTTTGTCGGTGATATAATTGTGGCCCACCACCAAGTCCTCGGGACGGATTGACACCTTGTATTGGTAGTAGCGCTCGTATTCGTTGAGGGTATTGTCCTGGTTGATGTCCTCCACGTCGGGAGTGGAACGTGACGACTGGTAGAGAGGTTCGTCCACGTCATCAGGGTCAAGGGAGTTTCCTTCCACGCCGTTGTAACGTTTGTAGCGCTCGAGAATCGACAACCGCTCCTCATCGTAGTCGTATCCACGGAAGAAGTGGTAGTTGTCGCCAGCGGGGTCGTTGAAGGGGGAGAACTTGTCGTCCTGCATGCGTGAGATGGCAGTGGATGAGAGCTTGGAACGCAAGCGGTCAAGGTAATCGGAATAGCTGGCGTGGGTAAACTCCATGTCGTTGGGCAGGCCGTCCAGACCCACGTCCTGCACCCTGCGGGAGCCGGAGTTGTTGTCGAAGGAGTAGGTAAGCGACGTTTGGTTGGACACACGGCCCCACACGGTCTCCTGCAGCGTCGAAGTGTTGCCGTCGTAAGGGATACCGTTCTCGTAGCTCTTCAATCCGTCCTTGAGAATATCCTCGGATACCTCACCAAAGTTGAAATATAGGTCACCTCCCTCCTGGTTGTCGAGGTCGGGGTCGAGGAACGGATTCATCAGCCAGAATTGCACGTACTCGATATTGGATGATTCAAAATCGGTGTTGTCCATCTTGCGCATGATGCCACCCCAACGCTTTTCGGGATATAGCAGGTTGCCATCCTCGTCGATATTGGTAGCGTCGAGGTTGTAGGGGCCGCGCTCGGTGGGGTAGAAGGAGAGGTTGAGGGTTTGGATAGTCGACGACTCGCCGTAGGTCAATTGACGGTCGGGATAAATCTCGCGGGAGGTGACCTCACGCACGTAAGGGTTGGAGAGCTGCTCGAGGTCGGAACGGATATAACCAGGGCACAGCGAGGAGTTGCGCTGCGTGAACATTCGGTCGATATAGTACCAGTTGAGCAAGGCTCGGTTGTAGCCGTATTCCACGTTGTTGGACAGGCCAGCCTCAGGGAAGAGCGCATCGGTGCCGCTCTCGTAGGGTGTAGATGCCAGAGTCCAGGAGTAGGGGGAGCGCAAGTCTATCCCAGTCTGGGTTGACTCAAAGTCGTCGATATAGGAGCTGCCTTTGGTGGAGCCTGATTTTTGCTGATGAGGGACGAGCTGGGCGAACTCGGCTGTAAGGTTGAATTTCGAGGGCTGCGTGGCGTTGACTGTGGGGATTTTGTTGAGCCAGTTGGTAAGCCACATGAATTCCTGATTGTAGGCCAGGTTTAAGCCCCACATGGTGTTGTTGATAATCTCGTCGCCGATGCTCACCTTTTCGGTCAAAGCCTTCTCGGAGAAGTGCAAGATGGTACCGCCGATGGTCAGATTCTTGTTCCACTTATACTGCAAGTCCAATCCCAACAGGGTCTTTCGCTGCATGGAGAATAGCGACTGGTTCTCAAGGGTGACATTGATGCTTTGGCCCGAGTCGATTATACTCTGGTTGGTGATCGTGACGATACCCATGGAGTAGTCGACGGTGTAATCGCTGTTCTCGGTGAGGGTGACGCCGCCAGCGGTTACGACAACCGAACCTCGCGGCACATTCATGGCGTTCAAGCGTATCTGCGCGCCCGAGGAGGCTTGATATTGTCCTTTGAGGATAAATTTGTTTTTGTCGGCAAATTGTTGGGCTACAACCAGTGTGGAGTCGTAGAGCTCTTGGTAGCAATATTGGTCGGCGAGTACCGAGTTGTTAATCTTCTTGCGCAAGTGGCTACCGAAAGGCTCCACCACGGGGAATATAATCTTGCCGGTGGAGGCCAACACGGTGTAACCCTCCAAGAAGTCAAAGAATCCGTCGGAGTTGCTCTCTTGGTTGGAGTCCAATCGGTCGAGGTTCATCACCTGGAGCAGTGGTTTATCAGAGATGCCGGTAACAGGGAGGTAGTTGATTTGGGTGCCCGTGGTGTCGCTCAGGTAGTAGATGTTCATCTTGAAGTTGGTGCTCTGCAGCTGGTAAGCGCCTAAGGAGTACACGTTCTTCATCATCAGCTTCCACATAGGCAGGCGGGGAGCCACGGTGGTGCCCTTGAGCATCTTCAGGTAAATCGACTGGGAAGTGGTGGTGATATCCGAGGAGAACTCACCCACTTGGTAAACCTGGCCTCCGTAGGTGTATTCGTAGGCCACGGCGAGCACCTCATCGGACGACAGGGCCGATTTCAGCGAGATGTAGCCAAGGGTAGAGTTTAGTGTATACTCCGACGATGACAGGAGCCTTGCACTTTCAACCTTCTCAAAATCTTTGCCGCCCTCGATACCGTAAGCCTGCAGCGGTTGTAGGGCCTGCGTCACCTTGGAGATATCGCGGGCGTCGGGATAGTTGGTTTTAATCTCCGAGAGGAGGTTGTTGGCGTTGTTGTAGGGAATCTGGAGCCCACCGGCGGTTTGCCAGTAGGTGTTGGCGAGGTTGTCGGAATTAGCCTCTCCGAGGTCCATGAATCCCACGAAGTTGCGGCTCTCGGAGAAGTTGGAGTTTTTGTTGGTTACCCACACCTCGATACGGGTAATGGAGATTCCCGAGCTTACGTAAGGAAGCTTTGCGCAGAAGTCGTCGTAATTGTCGCGGAAGTATTGGGCGAGGAAGAAGTGGCGATTTTGGTCGTAAGCGTCGCAATTAATCTCGTAATCAGTGGTTTGGGAGCCGCCTTTGGAGGATACCGACTTGGATTCGGAATTTTGTTGCGACACGAGGGCGGTAGCGGTCAATTTTCCGAATTGGAGCTGAGCTTTAACGCCAAACAAGGCCGACGCTCCACGGATAAGCGACGACCCGGTGGTCATTGAAATGTTACCAGCCTCAATCGACTTCACGATGTCGTCCTCCTTGCCTTCGTAGCTGAGTTTCAGGTTCTTGGAGTCGAAATCAAAGGTAGCGTCGGTGTTATAGGTCAAGTTGAACTTGAGGCGGTCGCCCACCGAGGCGTTCACCGTGGCCTGTATCTTTTGCTCGAAGTTGAAGTAGGTGTGTTTACGGGCCGACATGGAGAGCGAAGGGTTGTCGGTCTTGTTGGAGTTGATGCCCATCTTGATCTGGACGGTACCCTGTGTCTTAAGCTGGACGCCACCGGGGCCGAAAATCTTCTCCAAGGGACCCAAGGCGAAGTTCATGTCGAGAATGTTGAACGGCTCCTTCACCTTGTCCTGCACAAGCTCCATGTTCTTCTCCTGGTAGTATTCTTGGAGTGATTTGCGCAGCTGCCAGTCGTTGTATTGTTTTTCACTAAGGAGGAAAGGAGTGGCTATCTCGTTGTCGCCCAGCTTGGTGCGGATGACGTAGTAGCCAGTCTCGGGGTCAAATTCAGCAGATGTGGTGATGTTGGAGGGGGTTGCCAAGTCGGCGGCATATTCGCTCTCGAGCAGATTCTCGTAATCGGGTGGGAAGATAGGTGACACGGGGAAGGGCATCATCACCGAGTCGGCCGAGTTCATCAGCGAGTTAGGGGCCTGTGGTACCACTGGCGGTGGAGGGGTGATACCTCCTTGGTAGTACTGGCCGACGGCAAGGAACGACGATGCCGTGAGCACGCAAGCACCCACAGCAGCTACAGTCCATTTATATATGCGTCGTCTTAAACTACCTTTTCTCATTAGCCAAAATGCTGGCCCCAAGCTGTCTTACATCATGGTCATCGCCTTCTTGATAGCTTGCTCTACCGTGAGGCCATGATCGTCGGTGTACAGCTTACGCAACACTTTGAGCGACTGCGCTCGAGGGAACCCCAAGATTACCAAGGCGGCCAAAGCCTCCTCTTGCGCAGCCGACTCTTTGGTGTCGGGCTGCAATAATAACGTATCTTGGGACGGTTTTATTTTATCACGCAGGTCCACTATTACCCTTTGGGCGGTTTTTACGCCGATTCCTTTAACATTTTTCAGCCGAGTGTGGTCGCCGGAGGTAATCACTACCTCCAATTCGGGCACTGTCAAGGCCGAAAGGATCATCCTGGCTGTGCCGGCTCCCACGCCCGACACTCCTATGAGCATCTCGAACATCTCGCGCTCCCTGCGCTCCACAAAGCCGTAAAGCACATGGGTGTCCTCGCGTATCACCTCGTATACCCACAGTTTTACAACCCCAGTGGTTTTCTCCAAGGCGGTGAAGGAGGGCAGGGAGATATTGAGCATGTAGCCCACGCCAGCAGCCTCAAGCACAGCGTAGGCGGGGTTGAGCTCAGTCAATTCACCTTTGATATATTCAATCATTGCGTTATTGTGTTATAAAGGCGGTTGCAACCCCAGTGGCTACAACCGCCTTGATTATACGTTGAGATTAGACGTTAGAGGGCATCCATAACAGCCTCTTCGCTCTCCTCGTCAACTGGGATGTCCTTGTTGACGTTCTTGGAGCCTACCAGGCCGTAGAACAGGAGATAAGCCAACATTGCCACTACGAGCCAGTAGCTCATCATGTAACCGCAAGTGTCGGCGAGCCAATTCTGGATCAAAGGCATGATACCACCGCCCACTACCATCATCATGAAGATGCCGGAAGCCTGGGGAACGTATTTGCCAAGGCCCTCAACAGCAAGGTTGAAGATGCCACCCCACATTACAGAAGTGCAGAGGCCGCAGAGTACCAGGAACATGGCGCTGATGGGCACCTCAGTGGTGAAAATACCCACGTTGATGTCGAGCACAGGCATCGAAACGCGCACGCTTGCGGGGGTGAGGATGGCCGCTACAACCAAGCAGATACCTACAGTAGCAACGGTAATCAACTGCACACGTGAGGAAACGGCTCCTGAGATAGCGGTGGAGAACAAGCGGCCCACAAGCATCAGCAACCAATACATGGCTGCGATTGAGCCGGCTACAGCCACTGCATTCTCACCAAGACCCGATACAGCGGTGTCGCTTAGATAGAAAATCAGCACGCCGGGGATACCTACCTCGATACCAACATAGAGGAAGATGCCCACAACGCCGAGCACGCAGTGACGGAAATTCCACGGGGAGTGGCTGTATTTCACCTTCTTGCCGTCCTTGCGCATGTTGGGCTCGGGAATTTGCACGGCCGAGATCACCAGGAACGCGAACACGAACACGCCCATGGCGATGAACAGCAGCGGGTTGACGTCGGTCATGGAGGTGCTGGCAGTGATGGTGCCGATCAAGGAGCCGGCCAACAGGGGAGTAAAGGTACCCGACAGGGAGTTGAGGGAGCCGCCGGCTTGCACGAGCTGGTTGCCCTTCTTTCCGCCGCCACCGAGGAGGTTGAGCATGGGGTTAACCACGGTGTTGAGCATGCACACCGAGAAACCGCAAACGAAGGCACCCAACAGGTAGATGTAGAAGTTGACGCCAAGGCCGAACATCTCGGCGCCCACGCCTACGAAGCTCGAAAGCCATTGGAAAATCAAGCCCACAAATCCCACAGCCATGGCCAGAAGGGCGGTGCGCTTGTAACCGATTTTCACCAGAAGATTGCCGGCGGGGATACCCATGAACAGGTAAGCCGCGAAGTTCATTAAGTTGCCGAGCATGCCCGACCACGAATAGGTATTCTTCCAAATCGTGCCAAGAGGTGCGGCCAGATTGGTGACGAATGAGATCATGGCGAAGAGGAAGAACATAGCTATTATGGCTATGACTCGGCTCTTGCCAGCTGAATTACTTTTTTCATTCATTGCTAATGTTGCCATTGGATTAAATAAGGATAAATGATTGTATGGTATAGGAGTTATTTAGTTTTTAGTTTCTAGTTTCTAGTATATAGTCTTTGGGGCTTGGATTTTGGTGATTTAAGGAATTTTGCTCAGTATTCGCGGGTTCCGAAAATGTCGGTGCCGATTCTTACGAGGGTGGCTCCATGGGAGATGGCCAGCGGGTAGTCGCCGCTCATTCCCATCGAGATGGTGTCGAAGCCGCGCAAACCCAGCGAGGGGTCGTCGCGGAGGGTGCGGAACGTGTCGGCGATTCTCTGGAAATCTCGTCCCACACGCTCCATATCGTCGGTGTTGGTGGCCATTCCCATCACGCCGCATATATGGGTGGCTTTCAGGGTGGTATGGCCTCCGTTACGGAAGAATTCAATAAGTTCCTCGGGATAGAAGCCGAACTTGGTTTCCTCCTGAGCCACATGCAGTTGCATCAGCACGCGGGTGATTACTCCAGCCTCGGCCGATAGGTCGTCGATCTTGCGAAGCAGGCGCTCCGAGTCGACGCTCTCGATTAGGGTAGTGTGGCCGATGAGTTGTTTTACCTTGTTGGTTTGCAAGTGTCCGATAAAGTGCCACTGCACATCCTTTGGCATCTGGGGGATTTTGGCCACGAGCTCTTGCACTCGGCTTTCGCCGAACACGCGTTGCCCCGCGTCGTAAGCCTCCATCAGCGCCTCAACGGGGTGGAACTTGCTCACAGCCACCAGCGTCACCCCTTGGGGCAATCCCGCCTTAATCTTCTCAAGATGCTCAGCAATCTCAGCCATCGCTAACAACTAACAACTAACAACTAACAACTAGTCCTTCACTTTCATCTTGAACACGTCCATAATCGGGGTCTCCTGGATGGCCACGATCTCGAAATCGGCCAAGGTGCCTTTCATGCCGTCAAGGAAGTTTTTAAGAGCGCCCTGGAAGTCGTTGGCCGCTACCAGTGCAAGGTGCATCGAGCGTTTCTCGGCAGCGGTCTTCTCGTCAATGGTCACGAAGGCCACTTTCACTTGGTACCATTTGTCGGCCGAATCGTCCCAAAAGATCTCCTTGATGCGGGTGCGTTTCACCGAATCGATGGTGAACTCGCCGGAAATGAATGGCGTCAATTCCTCGATCATGCGAGCCTCGGCCTCGGTAAACGACAAGGCGTCAACCAAGTAAGGCTCCGACACTCTCTTGGCGGCGCCATTTTCTTGCATTTTATCGTATTTTGCTTTGCATTCAAACCAATCTGCCATATTTTTCTATAATCTGGATTAAACAAAAGTAGCAAATCCCCCTTTTTCGGGAATTTGCTACAAATTTACGAAGTTTTGCTGAATTAGCAAGTCTTATTTTTACTTTGGATGTAAATCAGGCGAAGAATCCAAGATGTAAGGGCAACGCTTACCACTACCCAGCAAATATCCAAGGGGGTAAGGGTGGTGCCGATATGGTCGATGTCGGGCAGGACGGTGCCGCGGTCGGTCATCCATGTGGTGAAAGTCACCATCGAGTTGTTGAAGGCGTGGGCAATCACGGGGAGCCACAGCGAGCCGCTCCACATCATCAGGTAGCCAAAGCAGGCGCCCATCAACATACGGGGCACGAAGCCGTAGAATTGCAGGTGAAACAGCGAGAAGATAATGGCCGTCAACCATATAGCGACGTGCTTGTTGACGCGCATGCACAGCAACAATTTTTGTACCCCACCGCGGAAGAACAACTCCTCGGCCAAACCTGTCAACACGCCGAAAATGAGCACGCACAAGATTAGGCTACCAGCCGTTGGCTCTCCCATCATCACTTTCATGGTGGCCTCAGCTCCTTCCTCCATCTCCTGCATCCACGTCCATTGGCTCAGGAATTCCACCTGCTTGTTCCATTCCACGATCACGTTCATCATGGGTATTGAAGCCAACACCAAGGCTATGGTCAACAAGGAGCGATTCCAGCGGGGGGCGGTCATAAGTTCCAAGAACTCAGCCGGGTAACGGGTCAACATCATCGCCGTAACGATCGGGGGAAGCATGAACAGGAACACGTCCTGTGCCACGGCCATAATACGCAGCGCGGGGGTTGTGGCGCCGAATTTGCCAGTTATTACTTCGGTGAGGAGTGCCACGAGCACCATCATCAACACAAAGATGCAGAACAACAGACCCAGGCCTAATCCGGGACGCAAGGCTGTCGAGTAACGATTATTCATTTGACAAGAGGTAGTAGTCATTTCCATTTCGTTTGGTTTTTGATTATTGGACGCCGCAGGGTCAAGAAAGTTTCAAGTAAAACGGAGAGACCAAGGATTTGTACTCGTCGGAACCAATCATCAGGGTTTCCTTTACACATGCCGACGGCTTCAATGAGAGTTCCCACAAGAGGCGCCTCGGAGCCTTGCCGGGGGCGGTGACTACCTGGGTTAGTCGGGTAGGGGAAAGGCCAGCCAGGGCCGCTTCCATCTCCACCTCCTCGCGGCGGTTGACAGGGGCAATAAGAGCCAAGCGACCTTCAGGGGAGAGTAATTGGGGTGCACGCCTAATGAGCGAAGTAACTGTTAACCCCTCGCCATGACGGGCCATAGCACGTGCTGCCGACGGGGAACGAAGATCTTCGTTGTAGAAAGGCGGGTTGCTGATAACCAAGTCGTGTTTCCTGCGGGGTATCCACTGGGCAAAATCGGCTTGAACTACCTCTACCCTCCAGGGGGAATTGGCCACATTCTCTCGTGCGTCCTCCACGGCTCCCGGATCGATTTCCAAAGCGGTAACAGTGGTGCATCCTCTCTGGGCGAGCATCAGGGCGATCAAGCCGCAACCCGCGCCGATATCTATAGCCGTTTCCCCGGGATTGACATTCACCCATGACCCGAGCAACACGCCGTCGGTACCCACCTTCAAGGGGGAGCGATCCTGACGCAGGCTGAATTGCTTGAAGTGGAAAATCTCAGCGGGCATAGGTGGGCGAAACCTCAACTTTGGCCGGACGGCTGATGATATAGAAATAGGTTCCAGTGAGGGCCACGAATACCGCGGTGACGTACCAGTAAATATATTGCTGTACGGCCTCGGTGTAAGCGATCAAGGAGACAGATAATTGCGTCGCGGCAAACAGCACTGACACCACCACTGGATTCCACCCCAGGCGATGGCATAGGTGCTGGTAGGCGTGATTGAGGTGAGGCTTGAAGATATTCTCCCGACGCTTCAAGCGCAACACGATAGTCCATCCCGCGTCGACAAGATACACGGCGAAAAACACCACGCTCCACCAAGCAGGCTCGCCGACATTCCACAGTTGAGACAAATTGCTTCCCCACACAAACAGGAGAATATAGGCGATTGAAATCGCACCGATGTCGCCAGCGTAACAAGCGGCTTTCCTACGGCAGTTGAAGCCTAAAAATGCAATGGTGGGGGGAATAATTGTCGCTCCAATGCCCCATTGGATATAGTGAAATTCACATAGGCTCATTGCGGGGAGAAGCGTAGCCAAGGTCATCCACCCGGTAATACCGTTGATGCCATCCATGAAGTTCCACATATTGAGAAATCCGATGGCGAAAATCGCTGCGATCGCAATATTCCACCATTGGACATCCACAGAGCCTAAAGTGGGGGCGAATTGCCAGAAGAGCAGCCCCACGGCCAATAATTGGGCAGCGATACGGGGAAACACGGGGAGGGCGCGGAAGTCGTCCCAACCGCTCACGACGCATAATATCAGCAATCCCCAAAGCCATGTCATCGGAGCTTGGTCGATAAACCCTGTGACGGGATCTACCCCTTGGCGACGCTCCAACAGGTAAAAGAGCAGCACCGCAAGTGGGATGAGGAAACCACCCCCCGACACGGGCTTTTGTGGCTCGGAGGTTTTACGCAGATACTTCACCAAAAGTATGTAGCCTTTCTCGACGAACACCCATATCAAAATGAGTATCAGACAGGAGCACAAGAAAACGATTGCTTCCATCGCTGGTTAGAAGTCGAGGGTAAGACGTACGTTGAGCTGGCGCCCGGTGAGGTAGTTGGGGACGGCGTACTGGATGGCGTTGACGTCGGTCACCCAGTAGTAGGAGGAGACGTTGGAGATGTCCAAGAGGTTGAACACGTCCACCCCGAGCCACAAGCTCTTTATCCACTTTGCCCAGCCCTCGCGGGGTTCACCCTCGGAGCGTGGTGACACCAGGGCGTAGCTCAGGCCGATGTCGACGCGCTTGTAGGCGGGGGCGCGGAAGTAGCCTTTGTCGCGCGAGCCACGTGGAGCTGTTGTGGGCAAGCCGTCGGAGAACAGCGCACGCAGGGAGAACTTCAGCTTGGGGAACTTGGGGAAGAAGTCGGTGAAGTAGGCCGAGAAGGAGTAGCGTTGGTCGGTAGGTCGTGGCACCTTCACGCCGTTCAATGTCTCTTGGGTTTTCATCAGCGAGAATGAGATCCAGGAGTCGGAACCGGGAACAAATTGCCCGAACAACTTGAAGTCCAATCCAGCGGTAAAACCGTCGCTGCCGTTGACGCCCGTGTAGGTAATCTTAAGGTTGTCAACCTCGTAAGGGATGAGGTTGGAAAGCTTTTTATAGTAGGCCTCGCCAGTGAGCTTGAAGGGTCGGTCCATGGCTCGGAAGGTGTAATCGGCGCCGAAGATGAAGTGGAGCGAGCGTTGCGACTTGATTTGGTCGTTGAGCACGATCTTCACGTTGCCATCGTCGTCGGTTACAGGCATTCGGTATTCTTTATAGAATGGTTGCTGGTAGTACAATCCCGTCGCGAAGCGGAATGACCATCGGCTGTAGCGTTCGGGGATGAAAGCTACATTAATTCGGGGTGACACCAGCGTCTCGGAGTTGAAATCCCAATACGACAGTCTAAGGCCCGCGTTGAATGAGAAGTAGCCTGCCGAGGTGCTCAATCGGTAGGTGTCCTGGAGGTAGGCCGAGAATTTGTTGGTGGATATGTCGTGATGCGACGTGAGGTTGTAAATCACTTGCACGCTCTCGCCAGTGGAGGGTAGGGAATAGCCAGCCGAGTCGCGCTGCTCCCACTCTCGTGCACGGTCCATGATTGTCTCGTGGTTGAATTGCACGCCATACGACAGGTTATGGTGGTTGATACCCGCGTTGCCTCGCAGGGCGATTGAGAACACTGATGCTTTCAAGCGGTTGCGGGAGTGCTCCATGTAGCGACCAACGCCCAATTCGCCGCCCACGCTGCCTTCGCCCGAGGTGGCACCCGAGGTGCCAGCTTGGTCGAGCCAGTATTCGCCCGAGATGTCGTAGGTGACAAGCTCGTTGGTGAGATAACCCGAGGTTAGCAGGGTGAAATCGGTCTTCTTGGAGGGCTTGTATTGGAGTGAAAGGGCACCGAAGAAGGTTTCAAATTTGTCTTTCTCCTGACCGTCGAAGTACACCTTGAATTGCTTGGCGTCGGTGGAGGTGCCGAAGTTGGTCTCGCGGTCGTGGGGGATGAATTTGTAGTTGTTGATGGCGATGTTGCCCAGAAACGACACACGGAACTTTGACGAGGGCTTAAACACCATATTCGTCTGATAGTCAAAGAATCTCGGGTCGTATTCGCCCTTCTCGTCCATGGTTGACAGCAGGGAGGAGTTGCTCTTGTAGCGCACGCCGTGCAATTGGGAGAATTTCTTGGAGGATTGGCCAAGGGTGAGGCTGCCGCCCATGAGGGAGAGCGACACGGAGCCTTCAAATGCCTCGGGCTCGCGGTAGGTGATGTCGAGGGCCGACGACATTTTGTCGCCGTATTCGGCCGAGAAACCGCCTGTGGAGAAGCCTACGGCACCCACCATGTCGGGGTTGATTATTGACAGTCCCTCTTGTTGTCCCGATGATACCAATTGGGGTCGATACACCTCTACTCCGTTGATATACACCGAGTTTTCGTCGTAGGTACCGCCGCGCACCGAGTATTGCGACGACATCTCGTTGTTGGAGTTGACGCCCGCCATTGTCGATAGCATGCTCTCGATGGAACCTCCCGAGACGTCGGGGGCCAATTTGTAGGAAGAGGCGTCGAGGGTCTGCATCTGGGTGGTTTGTTTTTTGAAGTCGGTTACCTCCACCTCGTCGAGCATCTTGGTGTTGGGTTGCATCGACACGTTGAGGGTGACGTCGCCCTTGGCGTCAATAAGGTTGCGTTTCACCTCCTTGTAGCCCAAGCAGGTGAAAATCACGGTGATAGTGTCGTGTTCAGCCACCGACAGGGAGTAGCCTCCGTCCAATCCGGTAGTGCCTCCGATGGCAGTGCCGGCAATGCGCACGGTGGCGAATTCCAGCGGCTCATGCTTCTCGTCGGAGACTTTGCCGTGAATCTTTACTTGGCCCTGCGCCTGCACCGACAGCATGACCATTATGAGTATCGTGATAAAATTGATAGCGCGCTTCATTATTTATTAATAACGAAACGCGCCGTGATTTATTTTAGCGTTCAGTTTTCAGTTAATGGCTTTTTAAAGCTTTAAAGCATTATAAATCTTTAAAGGGGGAAAGGGATAAAGGAGCAAAGACGCAATTAACCATTAACCATTAACCATTAACCATTAACCACTCCCTATTCTTCGTGGGCGTGGATGGGCACTTGGCGCTTGAACACCTCCTTGAAGGAGATCAGCGACTCGGTGCGGGCCAACCCCAGCTTCTGCAAGTGCTCGTGGATAAGGTGTAGAAGGTGGTCGTTGTTCTTAGCGTAAAGCTTTATAAACATGTCGTATTGTCCTGTGGTAAAGTGACATTCCACCACCTCGGGTATCTTTTTCAACTCCTCCACCACGCGGTCAAAATCACCCGGGTCCTTGAGGAAGAAGCCGATGTAGGCGCAGGTGTCGTAACCCACTGCCGAGGGCTCGATTTGACACTCGGAGCCTCGGATGACACCCAAAGATGTAAGCTTGACGATGCGCTGGTGGATAGCCGCACCCGAGACGTTGCACTCGCGGGCGATTTCCAAGAACGGCTTGCGGGCGTTGTCGGCCAGCATCTGCAGTATTTTGATGTCTAAGGAGTCGAGTTGGGGTCGTTTCATTCCGTTTGGTGTTGTTTTGTTGGATTTTCTACTGCAAAGGTATAAAAATCCTCGCAATTTCTCCAAAAATACTTACAGTTTTTGTAACTTCGCGTTATGAAAATAACCCTTAGGCCTGTCAACGAGGCCGATTTCAAAATCCTAGAGCCGCTGTATGTGGCTTCTTTCCCAGCCGAGGAGCGACGCGACGTGAAGGACCTCACCGAGCGCGCCCTTGACCATGGCGACCCGTTTTTCTCGCTGCAAGTGATTGAGGACGACGGCGTTACGGTTGGGTTTGTGACAATGTGGCGATTGCCATTTGTCGATTATATCGAGCATCTTGCCGTGGAGCCTGCCAAGCGGGGTAACGGCATTGGCGCACAAGCGATTACGCTCATCAAAGAGAAAACGTCACGTCCCATACTGCTCGAGGTGGAGCGCCCCGAATTGGCTCCCGACAAGGCTTTGGCCGAACGTCGTATTGATTTCTACAAGCGATTGGGATTCAGCGTAATAGATTCGGTCGACTATATCCAGCCTCCTTACGCCAAGAATCTGCCGGAGGTGCCGATGTTGCTCATGAGCGACAAGCCCATCGACGACGTTGACACTGTGATTTCCCATCTCAAAACCATCGTTTACAACCAATGAGGATCACCAAGTGGGCAATGATCGCTACCATGGGCGTGTGCCTGGCGGCTTGCGGAAGCAAAGGCTCTGACGATGAGGGTCTTACCGTCACCGTGTCGATTCCTCCCCAACGATGGATGGTGGAGCAGATTGCCGGCGACCGCGTGGTGGTGAACACGCTGATGGAGTCGAACGCCAACCCTGAGACGTTTGAGCCGGGGGTGGCCCAGCTCACAGCCTTGCAACGCTCCTCAGCCTATTTCCCCGTGGGGTTGCTACCCTTTGAGGATGCGCTCGCGCAGCGCACCGGGGTGAAGACCGTTGACACCTCCAAGGGCGTCGCCCTGCTCTACGGCACCCACGACCATTGCCTGTCCCACGGTGAGGAGCATCATCACCACGCGGGGATTGCCGACCCACATATATGGTCGTCCATCCCCAACACCCGCATTATGCTGGCCAACATCCTCCATGGACTCCAAGAGATCGACCCCGAGGGAAAGGATTTCTACCAAGCCCGATTCGACTCCATCGACCATGTGCTGGATTCCATTAACCGTGTGGTTACCACCAAGATAAAGGCAGGGTCGTTCCTGATTTGGCACCCATCGCTTAGCTATTTGGCACGTGATTACAACCTGCGGCAGATCGCCATAGGAAGCGAGACCAAGGAGTCGTCACCACGGCAGTTGCAGGCCACGATTGACCAAGCACGCTCGCTGTCGGCACCCGTATTGTTCTTCCAGAAGGACATCGACCCTCGGCAAGCTCAGGCCATCAACTCAGAAATCAACGCCACCCTGGTGGAAATCAACCCGATGAACCCCGACTGGATAGGCGAGATCACTCACGTTGTAAACGCTCTCGAAAATGAATAATCCACCGCTTATCACGTTGAGTGACATCTCGCTGGAGCGTGACCACCGCACGATTCTCGACGACATCAACCTCACCGTGCGCCGGGGCGACTTCATCGCTATCACGGGTCCCAACGGCGGGGGCAAAACCACCTTGTTGCGTATCATTTTGCGGTTGCTGAAGCCATCCAAGGGCACTGTCACTTACCACAACCCCCAGGGGGAGGTGGTGAAGTCGCTTCCCATCGGATATCTGCCCCAAAAGAACATGATCGACGCCCATTTCCCAATTGACGTGGAGCAGGTGATTGCCTCGGGCTTGCTGGCCCAGAAAGGCCTCACCAGCCAAGAACGGGAGCAAAGGGTGGGGGAGATTATTGGACTGGTGGAGCTGGAATCTCACCGTCGCCACCCCATCGGTCAACTTTCTGGGGGACAGTTGCAACGAGCCTTGCTGGGTCGCGCGCTGATCTCCAACCCCAAGATTCTTGTCCTCGACGAGCCTCTGAGCTACATCGACCGCCATTTCGAGCAACACATATATAAAATAATAGCCGATTTGGCCCCGTCGACCACCATTATCCTCGTTTCCCACGAAATCACCACCATCGCCGCCATGGCCAACCGTCACCTGATTGTCAACCACACAATCCACGAGTGCGCCTCGGCCCACCATTTCGCCCGATTGGCTTGCGACGAGGAACTTATTGGAAATTAACCCTTTAAAGCCATTAATATCACCCATGAAACAGTTCATCAAATTCCCCTTAATCCTCGCTGTGGCTCTCGCCCTTGGCACCACCAGCTGCGTTGACGACGACGACAACGGCACCCCCGGCGATTCCAGCACGTTCAAATCGGCCTATGTGGGCGGCGACATCCTCTGCTCGGCCGACATGCTCTCATATATCGACGTCACAGGCACTTACACCGACGCCGACGGCAAAACCCACACCGCCACGTTCTCGCAAAACTCGGTGACGATGGAGCGCAACAACATTTCCTATGTGATGTATCCCATATCGGCCTCAGCCACAAGCACTTCGCTGCCTGTCAACACCACCCTCGATATCCATTTCTCGCTGAAAGAGGGCGTGGAACTGCCCACGAAGCTCTACTGGTACGTCGTGCGCCAAGGGTCGGCTATCGTCACTTACACCAGCGGCGCCAGCGCAACGCTTGCCTCCAGCTCCAACAGCCAGCTGATGGACGGCACCTCGTCGTCGCAGATTGAGACCGTGATTGAGCTGCTTAACGCTTCCTTCTCCTATATCTCGGTGACCATGAACGAGGACGAGAAGGCCACCGTCTCCTTCAAGCGCCCCACCACCGAGGAATAAATCGTATATTCGTGCATTCGTTCATTCGTGTATTCGTGCATTCGAGTATTCGAGTATTCGAGTATTCGAGTAAACGAATGCACGAGTGAATGATCTCCCTGAAAATATCGACATTTATAATTATATGGAATTTAAAGAAGTAATAAAAGAGCGTTATTCTTGCAAAAAGTATTTGGACAAGCCAGTCGATCGCGCTCAGCTTGAAGCGGTGCTCGAAGCTGGCCGCATGGCCCCCACCGCCAAGAATCTCCAAGAACAACACATCTATGTGCTTGAGAGCGAGCAGGCTTTGGCTTGGATTGACGCTGTCACCCCCTGTCGCTATGGCGCTCCCACGTGCCTGGTGGTCACCTATGACAAAAATAACGTATACACTTACCCCGGAGGCAAGCGCACAAGTGGAATTGAGGACGCCGTCATCGTGGCTACTCACCTGATGCTCGGAGCCAAGGACGCGGGTGTGGAAAGCTGTTGGTTGAACAACTTCGACCCCGATCTATTGCATGAGCTAATGCACCTGCCCGAAAACGAGGAGGTGGTGATGATTCTCGACCTGGGTTATCCAGCAATTGACGGGGGCGAGCCATTGCCCAACCATTTCAAGCGCAAACCCTTGGAGGAAACCACAAGCTACCTATAGCAAGCCGTTGATGGCGGCGTAGACGCTCAGGGCCGAGGTGGAGCGGATGCCCAGCTTGGCTTGGATGTTGCGTCGATGGGTGAGTACGGTGTTGATTGAGATATTGAGGTGGTCGGCCGTCTCTTTGTTGGTGTAGCCTTGGGCCACGCAACGCAGCACTTCTATCTCTCGCTGGGAAAGGGCTTGGCTGCAATCCTCCTCGGCACGTTGTTGCACACGTTCAACCAACGCTCCAAGTTGGTCTATCAACTCGCTCTCGTTCAGCGATGTATCCAGTGCCTTACCTCGACCAAACAAGGTTAATTTGTCACGGAAAGAGTAAAGGGAATCCACTTGGTCCACCAGCGACTCGGAATCAATCAGCACGCTACCGTAGCTCACCAAATCCTGCGCGTTATCGACGATTTCAGCCTTCACGTCATGGTATTGCCGCAACAACTGGCGCAGACCTACAGCCGAGGCCGTGTCCACCGACAAAATAGCTATCCTTGGGGTGCAACCGTCCTTGATCATTGGCGTGACAGTAGCTGGGTGTACAACGGCTTGAGAATCAACTCGCGGATACGGTGGTTTTGACGGAAGTCGACCAGCAAGTCCTTGAGGGCGACGATGGTGGCATAGCCGAGGTTGGCGTTGTAATCGCCTCGCAGCTCGGTGACGAGCATGTTGATGAGGTCGGAGAGGAGTTCCTCGACGCCATCACCGTTCAGCTTCACCTCGAATCCGTTGCCCGCGGCGGGCATGGGACGGTGGTCGAGCAAAGCGTCGATGTGGTCGTACCATAGACGCAAGTCGTGGTCGATAAACGCCTGTAAATCAGCTTTTACCGATTCCCACATCTGGGAGAAGACGTCCAAATTGTTGTGGGAGCCGCTGCGTGCCACAAACGACGAGAAATGGCGCTCGATATTGGGTACCTGGATGGTGGAATAGTATTCCAGCGTTAGGCGCAAGTATTTGACTATCTGGGCGATGTCAAATTCCAACAGGTGACGCTCGGGGAAGTATTCGTCGTTGAGGTAGGTGTTGAGGATGGTGAGGACGAATCGGGTGTCAAGCGCGTGGTTTTCGCATATTTGGGCTATGGTGTCACGGCCCACGCCAAGGCGTATGCCGAATCGGTTGAGCACTGGAAGCACTTGTGGCTGCTCGATGATCACATCGGCAAGGCGGGTAGAGGGGTGAAGGAGCATAAGCGAGGCAAGAGTTATAAGTCAAGAGTAAAGAGGCAAAAGTCAAGAGGCAAGAGGCAAGAGGCAAGAGTTAACGGCCTTTAAAGATTTAAAGCTTTAAAGATTTAAAGGGTTAAAGCTTTAAGGAGGAAAGGAGAAGGGGCGTTAACGGCGGGGGCGCTTGAATACGCGGGTTTCGGTGATGACGAAGTCGACAGGCGCGTCGTGGGGTTCGGCAGGGATCTCGTCGACGATCTGGAAGTCGTAGGCCACGCCCACCTTGGTTGCTCTCGTTTCGGCCAACAGGCGGTCGTAGAAGCCTCGTCCACGGCCCAAACGGTTGCCGCGGCGGTCATAAGCCACGCCCGGCACCACAATCATCTCCATGGCGTCGATGGGGTATACGTCGTCGCCCTGAGGCTCCTCAATGTGGAAGGCTCCAAGACTCATGCGGGTGCGGTCGTAAGGCAGGATCTCGAGGTTCACGCCGTTGACCCTGGGGAGGAAGAAACGCTTGCGGGAGGCCCAGCGGTCGATAAACTCGCGGGTTGACAACTCGTCGTCAAGGGAATGGTAAAGGAGAATATTGTCGCTCACAAGGAACGCCGCCGAGTGTTCCAGAACGGCAAACACGCGCTCGGCCGCCTCGGCTTTCTCGCGGGCGGTGAGGAGGGTCTTTTGGGCTTTGATTTTGCGACGAATATCTTCTTTTTGCATCTTGTTAATCCTTTTTGCTGTTGACTATTGGCCAATCGGCATGTCCACGGGCAATCTCTTCGAGAGCGCGGGTGACTGTGCGATCGCGCTGGTTGGTAATCTCGTAATAGGCGCTCAGCCCGATGATGTCGCGGGCGATGATGGCCTTTAGTTGATTAACAATTAACCCGTGGGAAATGTTGATATAGTACCAGCGTGCGGGCACGCCATTTTGCGCCGCGTAGCCCACGAACGAGCGCACCAAGGTGTTGTCCGAGGGCAATAGTTTCAGCAATTCTTGGGTAGTCTTGGCCTTGACCAATTGGTCGCGGTTGAGGTCGCAGTACTCGAAGGCGAACCGCTGCAGCAATCCAGCGTTGGCCACGTTGATATAGTAGCCGGTGATGCCCGAGGTGTCGTTGGGCACGAAGATGTCCGGCATGATGCCGCCTCCGCCGTAGACGGTGCGCCCATGGGAGGTGGTGAAGATCAAGTCGGTGCGTTGCTTGATTGAATCCTCGCTGAAAGCCTCGCCGCGGTTGTAGCGCTCCCAAATGTCGTTCTCGTAGACCGCGGTTTTGCCCAGCGAGTACTCTTTTTGGATGCAGCGGCCCGAGGGGGTGTAGTAGCGGGCGATGGTGAGGCGGATAGCCGAGCTGTCGAGAAGCACCATCTGATTCTGTATCAAGCCCTTGCCGAACGATCTTCGACCGATGATTAAACCACGGTCATTGTCCTGGATGGCTCCGGCAAGAATCTCGGAGGCCGAGGCTGAATATTCGTCGAGCAGCACGGTCACTTTCTCGTCGGTGAACGACCCGAGGCCATCGGAAACAAACACGTTGTCGTCCCTGCCGTTACGCCCTTTCTGGGCCATGATCACTTGCCCCCCGGGGAGGAACTCGTTGGCCATCAGTATAGCCGCGTCACGCACGCCACCGCCATTGCCGCGCAGGTCGATGGTGAAAGCCGTGGCTCCCTCGGTGGAGAGAGTGTGGAGAGCGGTGAGGAACTCGTCGTAGGTCGTGCGGGAGAACTTACCCACCTTGATGTAGCCCACCGAATCGTTGAGCATATAGGAAGCGTCGATTGAAGCCTGCGGGATAGGCGCGCGGGTGATCTCGTAGTCGTGGACACGCTTGGAGTTGGTGCGCTTGATTCCCACCTTCACCCGGGTGTCGGTTTCGCCTCTTAGCAGCCCTTTCACATGGTCGGCCGAGATACCCACGCCAGCCACGTTGTCGCCGTCGATGGTAACGATGCGGTCGCCAGCCATAATGCCCACCTTTTCAGCGGGGCCTCCCGATATCACCTCCAGCACCGTGATGGTGTCATTGTTGACCATGAACGAGATACCCACGCCCGAGAACGACCCCTCAATGTCCTCGTTCACAGCCCGCAGGTCGGCCGCCGTGATGTAAGCCGAATGCGGGTCGAGAGTGCTCAGAAGTCCCGGGAGGGTGTATTCAAGCAGCGAATCGAGGTCAACGTCGTCCACATAGTCGCTTTTGATCAGGGAGAGGATAGTGTTGAGTTTCTTTTCCGCGGGGGAGTTGCCATGGCTGCCGGCAAGCTTGTCGCCAGCGAGCCAGCCGCCCACAAAGGCGACGGCTATCAGCAGCGGAATCCACACCGTGGCGTTTACCTTCTTGGCCATAGCTAATCGAGATCGGGAATATGCACGCAGTCGATAGCAGCCCGTTTCAACAGGTCGATACCGTCGCAAAGTCTATATAAATCATTGAACACCACACGCTTGATACCAGCCTGAATAACCAGCTTGGCGCATTCCAGGCAGGGGGAGGCGGTGACGTAGAGGGTAGCCTCGTCCGACGAGTTGTTGCTGCGGGCCACCTTGGAGATGGCGTTGGCCTCGGCATGGAGCACATAGGGCTTCGTGTGACCCTCCTCGTCCTCGCACACATTCTCAAATCCCGAGGGCGTCCCGTTGTAACCGTCGGAGATGATCATGCCGTTTTTGACAATGATGGCGCCCACCTGACGGCGTTGGCAATAAGAATTTTCAGCCCAGATTCTCGCCATGCGCAGGTAACGCTTGTCGAGCAATTCTTGCTTTATGGATTGATCCATTGTAATGACTAACTAATACAGCTAACTAATATCGCCGCGAAGATACTGAATTTTTCGCATAAATGGCGTGATTTGTGGTCAATTTTTTACTGAAGGCAGTTGGAAGTTGATAGTTGTTAGTTGTTAGTTGATAGTTTGGGAGGGTAAAGTGGAAAAGTGGAAAATGGAATATGGGGGTAACTGGGTGAGCGTCAGGGGGATAAACGGTTTTCCACATTCCACTTTTCCACAACGGCTTTCCCCCCATGGCATATCTCAGTGGCAAGGATGGCCAGAGAGGGGATTATACAAATTATACAAACTATATAACGCTAAAATGCTTAACGTCAACTGATTAGCTTGTTTTGTGATGTATAATTTGTATAATCCACCCTTTCTCGGTCCTGCTCCCGTTGAGAAACCCCAATGATACTAATGATACTTGATACTTTCCGATAACACCTTGATAATAAATGTTTTAACCTTAGTCTCAAAGTATCATTAGTCTCATCCCATCTACTGAGCATGGGTGCTGGGGTTATGGTGTCGCCAGCGAGCCTGGCTCCGCGAGACCCGTTGACGACTTGGTAAAAATGACATATCCCTAGACAGCGTCAGGCCTTAACTTCGCGATATCAGCCATAGTTCCTTTGACCCCCCATATAAGAGGTCGAAGAGGGGAGACACATACTATCGGGTAGCATCACCCCCTTGACACCCCCTGCCCCGATGAAGATGAAACGTCAGCATGCAACGATGGATTGAAGGTCGATTATTCATATTATGCATCGCAATCTTAGCTAATTTGCAGAACATCAACATTTTAACTCATTTTACCATGCATAAGATGCATAATCCGCACGCTAAGGGTGTATCTAGTTAATGACTAAGCGAGGATGGTTAACATCGCCGATAGAGGTAATGGGTAGTTAAAAGGATGATAACAGCGGGCCTGGCGGAGCCTGGCCGGG
>CAZLSW010000041.1:0-28529 GCA_964562375.1 uncultured Muribaculaceae bacterium
CGGGTTCTGCGCCATCACTATGCGGTCGCTTTCGTTGATATTGAACATCGTTTTTGCCGCGAAGTTAGGCCGAATCGCCGTCGCTTGCAATCCGGCCTGTTTCGGATGGTTACGAATGAAGCGGGCGCGGCTCCGAGGGAGGCGCGCCCGCTGTGGGTTGAATGGTTTGTTAGGATAGGGGGGTTATTGAACGATCATCTTTGTTACCTCCGAGCCCTGACGCTTGATCACGAGGGTGCCTGCGACGGGATTGGTGACCTTCTGGCCCATGATGTTGAAGTACTCAACGGGGGCGTTGATGTTGATCTCATCGGCAGCGATGTTGTTCACGCCTGCACCACCGTAGATCTCAACAAAGTAGTCGTCGCAACGGCCTACCCAGTAGCCACCTTCGTCGGTGCTGAGGTCGTAGTTCATAACGGTCCAGATACCCATGTCACCCGATTGAGTGGATTTGTTCAGGGTGTTGGTGAACCAGAATGACTTCTCGTCGTCCGAGTAGTTAAGGGTGAGGTACTTAACCCAGAGAGCGTAAACCGAACCGCCGTCCCAGGTGTCCCAATCAGGTACAGTGCCGCTCAGATAGAAGGGACCGTAGCCTTCGTAGTAGGTCTGGTTCTCGTCATAGATAATAGCCTCGTTGGCGGTAGCGACCTGCTCCTCATCATCCATGTCGAAATATACGCAGTAGCCGTCGTTGTCGGGGGATGCCGAAGATACGAAGAGGTATTTGCCAAGGTCATCCTCGCCTACCTCAGTGTAGATGGGGAATGAGAAGTCAACGTATGATAACATGCCATTGAAGTTGGCGTTAGGTTGTACCAAACGAGTGTTGATGTGGGTAGCCCACAAGCTAGCTTTGCCCGAGGAAAGGGATACCATATAGACAACAAGGGGAGTGTCGGCAACCCAGTTGCTTCCGTCATAGGTGAAAGTCATGTTGCCTTCAAGCAGGGATACGCTGTATTCGTCATCTTCTTCGGAAACTTCGGCGGGAGCGTAATACATCTCATACGTCTTGGTTCCGTCAATCGAAATGTAACCGAAAGGAGATTCGCAGTCAAGGGTGAGCTTGTCGCCGCTCACGGTAGCCTTGGCACCACCGTTATAGTAGGCATAAACCAGGGGCTGGCCAGAGGTATTAGTGCCTTCGAGCTCGTAGAACTCACCAAGGTCTTGAATGCGCAGGTCGTCACCCGAGGCTATGATGGTAACGCCCTCGGAGCAGAACAAGTTAGGGGAGTCGCTCCAAATGTCGTTGTAAAGGCTTGTCCACGAACCGGCGGTCTCCGAAGCCGTGATGTAAGCTACACTGGCGGTCAATTTACGATCGACGGTGGCGATGCGGGCGTTACGAGCCTCGATCTTGACGTCGGTGTTATGGTTGATTGCCTTGCGAGCGTCCATCGGACGGACGTTCTCTACGCGGTCAGCCATCTTGGAGGCCTTGGAGGGCATGGGATTGAACACCATCGAAGCGGCTGATGCGGAAACCAGCGATGCGGCTGCTACAACAGCCAGGGATGCGTAAAGTTTCTTCATAATTAATACTTTAGTTTTTAGAATTATTGTTTATTCGAAAGATTAAGCGCTGTGTAAGTGAAGCGTTAATACGTTCTTTGGGCGACAAAGTAACGCCATTTTTTTCAAATTTCCAAAAAAATTATCTAAAATATTACAAAATGCTAATTTTATTCTACGAATGGACCTTCCCATGTCGTCTCCTCGTGTATTCGTGTATTCGTGTATTCGTGAATTCGAGCATTCGAGATCTCGATTATACGATTACACGACCTCCCTCCCCCTCTCCGATTTGCCTGTGATGAAAATTCTGTGTAACTTTGACGCGCAAAAACCAGTCATCCCATTATCATGAACAAAATATTATCAAAAGAGCATTTCTCGCAGAACGTGGTGAAATTCGTCGTCGAGGCGCCGATGATCGCCAAGAGCCGCCGCCCGGGGCATTTTGTGATCGTGCGTAGCGGCGAGCATGGCGAGCGTATTCCCCTGACAATCGCTGAGGCCGACGTTGAGGCTGGCACGATCACGCTTGTGATTCAGGCCGTGGGCGAGTCTACCAAGAAAATCTGCGCTTTGGAGCCGGGCGAGTACTTGACCGATATCGTGGGTCCTCTTGGACAGGCCACACATATAGAAAAGGTAGGCACGGTGGTGTGCTGCGGCGGTGGCGTGGGCGTGGCTCCCTTGCTCCCTATCGTTAAGGCTATGAAGGAGGCCGGCAACAGGGTAATAACAGTTTTGGCCGCCCGTACCAAGGACTTGATCATCCTGGAGAAGGAGGTGACGCCTTATAGCGACGAGGTGATTATCATGACCGACGACGGCTCCTATGGCAAGAAGGGCTTGGTGACCAACGGCGTGGAGGAGGTGATTCTGCGCGAGAAGGTGGATTTGGTGGTGACTATCGGTCCCGCGATCATGATGAAATTCGTGTCGTTGTTGACCAAGAAGTACGACGTACCCACGATGTGCTCGCTTAATACTATTATGGTGGACGGCACAGGCATGTGTGGAGCCTGTCGCGTGACGGTGGACGGCAAGACGAAATTCGTGTGCATCGACGGCCCAGAGTTTGACGCCCACAAGGTGGACTTCGACGAGATGCTAATGAGACTAAGATCATACAACTAATCGGCCCCCAAACCCCCGAAGCGGGGGCTTTAGAATAGTCTCTTCTATCGCTCCTTTCCTCCTTAAAAGCCATTAACTTTAAACTTTGAACTTTAAACTTTAAACTCAAGAAATGACAATATCCCCCCGGGAGGCCGCATGGCGCGAAGACCTCCGCAAAGCACATAGCGCCAAAGAACGCGCGGCGATCCCCCGCGTGAAGATGCCGGAACTCGACCCGGCTTACCGTGTAACCTGCAACGAGGAGGTCAACCAAGGCATCTCGGCCGAGCAGGCCGTTTTGGAGGCTACCCGCTGCATGGACTGCCCCAACCCGACGTGCGTCACCGGATGCCCCGTGGGCATTAATATCCCTGGCTTTATCAAGGAGATCGAGCGGGGAAAGTTTCTCGATGCCGCGGCCGTGTTGAAGGAGACATCGGCGTTGCCGGCCGTGTGCGGGCGCGTGTGTCCTCAGGAGAAGCAGTGCGAGAGCAAGTGCATCTATCATAAGATGAAAAAGGACCCCGTGGCGATCGGGTATTTGGAGCGTTTCGCGGCCGATACGGCAAGGTTAAGTGGGAAGTCCGGCCGTGCCGGCCGGACAGAAGACGTTGTCGGGTCGACACGACCCGACGTCCTGCCTGACGTTGTCGGGTCGACACGACCCGACGTCCTGCCTAACGACGTCCTGCCTAAGGTGGCTGTTGTCGGCTCGGGGCCTGCTGGGTTGTCGTTCGCGGGCGATATGGCCAAGCGAGGGTACAAGGTGACTGTATTTGAGGCGTTGCACGAGATTGGCGGCGTGCTTAAATACGGTATCCCTGAGTTCCGTCTCCCCAACTCGATTGTCGACGAGGAGATTGACGCGTTGCGAGAGCTGGGCGTGGAGTTTGTGAAGGACTGCGTAGTGGGCAAGACACTGAGCTACGACCAGTTGCTCGACATGGGCTTCAAGGGCATTTTCGTGGCCTCGGGAGCTGGTTTGCCCCGATTTATGAACATCCCTGGCGAGAACCTTATTGGTGTGATGTCGTCCAACGAGTACCTTACCCGCATCAACTTGATGGGTGCCGGTCGCGAGGGCTGGGACACCCCCGTGCTCCGCGGCAAGAATGTGGCCATTATCGGTGGCGGCAACACGGCTATGGATTCCGTGCGCACGGCCCGCCGAATGGGTGCCGAGCGTGCTATGATTGTGTATCGTCGTAGTGAGGCCGAGATGCCCGCGCGAGTGGAGGAGATTAAGCATGCCAAGGAGGAGGGTGTGGAGTTCCTGAATCTCTACAATCCTGTTGAGTACCTGGGCGATGAGAAGGGCCGCGTCACCACTATGCGCCTGCAGCGGATGGAGTTGGGCGAGCCCGACGCCTCGGGTCGTCGTTCTCCCGTACCTGTTGAGGGAGCTATCGAGGAGGTGCCTGTCGACTTGGTGATTGTATCGGTAGGCGTATCGCCCAACCCATTGATTCCCAATTCGTTCGCTGGTCTCGACGTGTCGAAGCGCGGCACTATCGTAGTCGATGAAGCAACCATGCAGTCATCCCTGCCCGAATTATATGCCGGCGGCGATATCGTGCGCGGTGGTGCCACCGTGATCCTCGCCATGGGCGACGGAAGAAGGGCTGCCGCGGCGATGGACGAAAAGCTTTCGGCTGCGCCGAAAGCTTAAGGATGAAGTATAAAGGATAAAGGATAAAGGCCATGAAGAAGACATTTGTATTGATGTTGGCGGTGGTGCTGGCGTTGCCGGTGTGGGCTAAAACCGCCAAGGAGGAGGTTTTCGAGACGCTGGAGAAGGCGGGGGCGGTTTACTATGCCTATCCCGTGACCGAAAGCCACAACACGCCTGCTCCCAAGGGATATAAGCCGTTCTATATCAGCCATTACGGTCGTCACGGGTCGCGTTACCTGATTAGCGACAATGATTACAAGAGCGTGCTCGATTTGCTGGCTAAAGCCCATGATGCCAACGCTTTGACCCCGCTAGGTGAGGAGACTTACCAAAAAGTACAGCGAGTGTGGGAAGAGGCTGAGGGCCGTGGAGGCGACCTGTCGCCACTGGGCGTACGTCAGCACAAGGGTATAGCCGCGCGCATGTATGACGCTTATCCCGAGGTGTTTACCGATGATGCCCGCATGTCGGCCCGCTCCACCATCGTGATGCGCTGCGCGTTGTCGATGGACGCTTTCTGCGAGTCGCTGAAGGAGAAGAATCCACGCTTGGACATCACTCGCGAGTCGTCGAACCGTTACATGAACTACCTCAACTACCACTCTCCCCAAAGCAACGCCTTCAACGGCAAGGATGGCGAGTGGCAGGAGCTTTACCGCAAGTGGGAGGAGCAAAACCTGCAGCCCGAACGCCTTGTTAATGAGATATTTAGCGACAAGGCGTGGGTGCGTCGCAACGTCAATCCCCAGGAGTTCATGTGGGGCATGTACTGGCTGGCTGTGGATATGCAAAATATGGAGACCCAGGAGGAATTTCTGTCGCTGTTCACTCCCGAGGAACTGTACAATATATGGCAGACGTTCAACTTCCGCTTTTATGTGGCCGACAGCAACTACACTCCCGCCAACGGCATGAACCTCGATAACGCCAAACCACTGTTGCGCAACATCTTACAGTCGGCTCAGGAGGTGATTGACGATGGGGCAAACGGTGCCACGCTGCGTTTCGGTCACGACGGCAATTTGATTCCCTTGACCGCAATTTTGCGCATGGAGGGGTGCTACAACTCGGTGAGCGAGCCTGAGGATATGGCCGACGCTTTCCGTAGCTATTATATCTCGCCCATGGCCGGCAATGTGCAAATCGTGTTCTTCCGCAACAAGGGAGGCGACGTGCTGTGCAAATTCATGCTCAACGAGCGCGAGATAGCCATCCCGGTCGAGACGTCGCAATTCCCCTTCTACAAGTGGGACGACGTGAAGGCTTATTACGAAAACATCCTCGCCCAGCCTGATTATATTCCCTAAATGGCTGTATATCTTCAGGTTGAGAATTTGGCCAAGAGCGTGGGCGACCGCATGCTCTGGGAGGATGTGTCGTTTGGCGTGAACGAGGGCGACAAGATCGGGCTCATCGCCAAGAACGGCACAGGCAAGTCGACGTTGCTTCGTATCCTGGCGGGCAAGGAATCGCCCGACTCGGGTCGCGTCACCTTCGCCCGCGGGCTGAGGGTGGGGTATTTGGCTCAGGATGTCACTAGTGACCGATCCTCTCAGGAGAATGGAAGTCGACGAGAATCCATGCCTGAGCTAAGTAGGAAGTCCCGCCGTGTCGGCGGGACAGATGATACTGTCGGGTCGACACGACCCGACGTCCTGCCTAACGCTGTCGGGTCGACACGACCCGACATCCTTTCTAATGATACACGATCGGGTGGGGAGCGGAAGCGAGCGGCTATCGAGAAATTGCTCGAGGAGGAGCCGCAACTGCTCATTCTCGACGAGCCTACCAACCACCTCGACATCGACACCGTGGAGTGGCTCGAGGGCATCCTCCGACGCAAGCGCATCGCCCTGCTGCTCGTTACCCACGACCGATATTTCCTCGACCGAGTGTGCTCCCGCATCATGGAGATTGACATGGGACACCTGTACAGCTACGACGGCAACTATGCCAACTACCTGCGGCGCCGCTCGGAGCGCATCGAGGCATTGGCTGCCGATCTCGCCAAGGTGAAAAATACCCTGCGCAAGGAGCAAGACTGGATGTCGCGACAGCCCCAAGCCCGAGCCGGCAAAGCCAAGTACCGCATCGACGCCTATTACGACCTGAAAGAGCGTTCGCGGCTCGACCTCACCGAGCGCAACGTCACTCTCGACGTGAAATCCACCTATATCGGCAACAAGATTTTCGAGGCTGTGGGTGTGAGCAAGTCGTTTGGCGACAAGGTGATTCTCAACGACTTCTCCTACGTGTTCGCGCGCTACGAGAAGGTGGGGATAATCGGCCACAACGGCGTGGGAAAGTCGACGTTTATCAAGATGTTGCTGGGGCAGGTGGCACCCGATTCGGGACATTTTGACGTAGGAGAGACCGTGCGCTTCGGCTACTATTCCCAGGAGGGGCTTCAACTCGACCCGGGGAAGAAGGTGATTGACGCTATCACGGATATAGCTGAGGATGTGGTGGTTAACGAGAAGATGCACTACACGCCCATGCAGTTTCTGCAGCGATTCCTGTTCACCCCCGCCGACCAGCAGAAGTACATCTCCACGCTGTCGGGAGGGGAGCGATGTCGATTGCACTTGGCGTCGGTGCTGATGCGGTCGCCCAACTTCCTTATCCTCGACGAGCCTACCAACGACTTGGATATCGTAACGCTTGGATTATTAGAGGATTACCTGCGGGATTTCGCGGGATGCGTGATTGTGGTGAGCCACGACCGCTTCTTCCTCGACACGATAGTCGACCACCTGTTTGTGATGGAAGGCGATGGCGTGGTGAGAGATTTCCCCGGTAATTATACGGAATACTGTGATTATAAGGCTGGTAAGAAGGCGGTGGAATCCACCGAATCGACCAAGGCCGCGGCTCCGCGCCAAGAGCCGCAGAAATGGCGTCAGGAGTCGGCAACGCCCAAGCTAAGCTACAAAGAGAAGAAGGAATTGGAGGCGTTGACTGCCGAAATCGACGCTCTAACGGCCGAGAAAGCTCAACTGGAGGCCTCGTTCGCCACGGGCGACACCACCGACATCGCCTCTCGCTCCGCCCGTTACGAGAAAGTGAAATCCCTCCTCGACGACAAAGAATTACGCTGGCTCGAACTCTCAGAAAAAGCCTAATCCCCTACCAATTTCTTTATCAAGTCAATAAACTCCTTGCTGGGCGCAAGATACTGCTCCACATCCTCCTTTGAAGCCATGAAGAAATCATCATAATCACTTTCTTGCCGTAGCACATAGGTTTTATGAAGTAATGGCCAGAAGTCGTGAGAAATAATTCCCTCTTTAATAAAATGTTGATTTACAAGTGAGAAAGCTCCTTTATGAGTGTGGGAGGCCAGGCCGTTCTTTAGCAACAATGCGGCGCACGCATAGAAAATTGCATAGTAGAGTCTATTGGCTGCAGTACTATACATTTCGTTTTGGAATGCGAACAGCATTTCTCGGTAGGCGATGTCGCATTTCTCCAGCTTAAAGGTTACAAGGGCTTGTTTTTCTTCAGGTGAGAGGGTCATATTTGGATTCCTTCGTTGGTGACATTAATCTTGAAAAGGGAAAAATTGGCATCCCATTGGGCTTGAGTTCTCACTACAGTGTTTACTTCCTCATTCAGGTCAAGGGCCTTAGTGAAGATGTCGCATGATAATTGATCTCGTATAGACAATGGCGTATCATCCTTTACCACTACGAGGAAATCCCAATCAGAATCCTCGCGGAAGTCTCCGCGAGCTCTCGATCCGTAGAGGTACACCTTGGCTCCGGGAGCGTATCGATTTACGCTATCGGTGACCAAACTCAATATTTGCGACTTCTTTCCCATAATTCTTCAAGCAAATATAATGCAACTTTTTCAATAAAGAAAATATTCCCATCAAAAAAGATCAAAACGAAAAAAGTGAAACGAAAATTTCGTTATGTGGGGAGGTTGAAGAGGCGGAGGGCGTTGGCGGTGGTGACGGCGGCTACTTCTTCCTGGGGGAGGGAGAGATGGGAGGCGATGTGGGCGGCGATGTGGGGGAGGTAGGCGCTTTCGTTGCGGCGTCCGCGGTGAGGCACGGGGGCGAGATAGGGGGAGTCGGTTTCGAGCAGGATGCGGTCGAGACCGATTGCTGGCAGCGACTCGCGCAGGCGGGAGTTTTTGAATGTGACGATGCCGTTGATGCCGAAGTAGAAGTCGCCCACGCGGCGAATCTCTTCCACATCGTCGGTGGTGCCTCCGAAGCTGTGGAAAACGGCCTTAACCGGCTTTCCCTGCAACACTTCCAACGCTTGTTTTTGTCCCTCTCGGCAATGGATAATCACGGGTAAGCCCAACTCGATAGCCCAGTCGATTTGCCGCTCGAAGGCTTGCATCTGCTCGCGCTCGTAGGTTGCGTCCCAGTATAGGTCGATGCCCACCTCGCCGATGGCCTTGTACTCGCCCTTGGAGGCACCACGCAGGGTCTCGTCGTGGATTTTGGCGAGGTCCTCTTGCCAGTTGGGGCCGATTTCGGTGGGATGTAGGCCCATGGCCATGGTGACGTTGTCGGGGAATTGGGCGGCTAGGACCCGCATCGGCTCCACGGTGGTGAGGTCGACGTTGGGGAACATCATGCGGCTTACTCCCGCGGCGATGGCTCGCTCGACGGCGGCGGGGGGGGATTCAAATTCGGGGAGATAGAGGTGGGTGTGGGAATCGAACAAGTGGTTAGTGGTTAATGGTTAATGGTTAATGGCCACCGCGGCGAACCGCGGGGCACGGTGGCTTGATGGGAAGGGCGACCGCGGCGAACCGCGGGGCACGGTGGCTTGATGGGAAAGGCCACCGCGGCGAACCGCGGGGCACGGTGGCTTGAAGGGAAGGGGCGACCGGTGAGTTATTTATCGCGGAGGGCTGAGGAGGAGGCCATGTTGTTGAAGAAGGTGGCGAACGGCTCAGGGAGGTTCAGCTTGGTGATAAGGGCCTGGGCATAACAGATGTAGCGGTTGATTTGCTCCTCGATTTTCGCGTCAAGCCCAAGGCGCAGGTATTCAGCCCTTACGGCATCGATTTTTTCTTGGCCCTGGAGGCCCTTGGCGAGTGTCTCCTTGAGCCGTCCCTCCTTCATTGCGTTGATCCATAGCCAGGTTTTCTTCTCATTGAGGATGTCGCCACCAATGGGCTTGCCGAAGGTGGCGGGGTCGCCGAAGGTGTCGAGATAGTCGTCGCGTAGCTGGAATGCGAGGCCGTAGTTCATGCCGTAGAGATAAAAGAGCTGGGCGCGCTGGGGGGTAGCGTCGGCTTGGAGGGCTCCTATTTGACACGCGGCGCCTAGTAGCGCCCCGGTCTTTTTGGAGATCATCATTATGTATTCCTGCTCGGTGACGTCGTCGCGTTGCTCAAAGTCCATATCGTACTGTTGCCCCTCATATACTTCCATGGCGGCGTCGTTGAATGATTTCAGCAAGGAGGGCTTGCCGCCTTCGGCGACGAGACGGGTGGCGAGGGTGAGCATAGCGTCGCCCGAGAGGATTGCCGTGGGGAGGTTCCAGCGGCGATGCACGGTGGGTTGGCCGTGGCGGGTGTCGCTGTTGTCCATGACGTCGTCGTGGAGTAGGGTGAAGTTGTGGAACATCTCTACCCCAACTGCTTGCGAGATGGCCTGCATGGGGTCCAATCCACAGGCTTGGGCGGCAGCCAGGGTGAACACCGGGCGGATACGCTTGCCTCCTTGGGAGAGGGCGTAGCGAATCGGCTCGTAAAGCCCGGACGGCTCAGCGGGTAAGGAGAGATGGGCGATGGCTTCGTTGACCATCTTGGCGTATTTCTCGAGGGAGGGCATGGGGGAGAAGATAATGGTTAATGGTTAATGGTTAATGGATTAAAGCAATAAAGCTTTAAGGCTTTAAGGGGGGGGAGTTGCCGGGGCTAGAGGGCGAGGAGCTCTTGGATTTTGGCCTCGAGGGTGGCTTTGGGCTGGGCACCGGTAAGGCGGATGTCCACCTTCTTTCCGTTCTTGAAGAAGAGGAAGGTGGGGATTGACATGACGCGGTACTGTGTGGCGAGGTCGGTGTTGTCGTCGACGTTGTATTTGCCGATCTCTACTTGGCCTTTGTACTGCTCTGCGAGCTGGTCAACAATGGGGCCCATGGCCATGCAGGGGCCGCACCAAGTTGCCCAAAAGTCGATTACTACGGGTGCGCCTGAGGCGATGATGTCGTGGATGTTTTCGTCGGTGAAAGTTGTTGCCATTGTTATTTTGATTTTTTGAGATTAATATTTCTTTTCTTTTAGGATTGTTTATCGAATACACGAATACACGAATAAACGAATAAACGAGGGGCTGCGCGAGGAGGGTTATCGGGATTCCCGGGGGCTAGCGTTGGACGACGTAGTCGATGGAGAGGTCGTCGAGCATGTTGACGAGCTGTCGGTTGACGGGAATCTTCATGCTGGAGGACATTGCTACCGAGCGGTTAATCTCGGGGTCGAAAATCGTGATGTTGAGCGTCCCGATGTCGTTCTTGGACGATTGCATCTGCTCCTGGAGCAGCTCGCAGAGCTGGCGGTTGGCCTGCTTGGCGAAGAGCTTGAGGGTGATGCCGTGGATGAGCTTGCCACGCAGGTTTTCGAGCAACTCGATGTTGGTGACGTTGAACTGGACATCGGATGTGCGGAAACGTCGGGAGAATTTACCACGGATGAGAATCGGTGTCCCCGGCACGCCGAATTTGGCGAAGTTGATATAGTCGTCGCCGAAGAATCGCAGCTCGGTGGAGCCTGAGTAGTCCTCGACTTTCATTATGCCGAAGTTGCCTCCGCGGCGTGATGGTCGCGACATAAAGTCGACTACCATACCCCCGAATTGGACGTCACGGCCCTCGTTGTCGGCGGGGACCATATCGTTGACCTCCTTGATGTTGTTGGAGCAACCGTAGGTCAATTCCATATAGTAGGGGTCGAGGGGGTGCGCCGATAGGTACATTCCCACAAGCTCGCGTTCCTTCTCCAGTTTGACGGCTTCCACCCATTCCACGGCGGGCTTGATTTTGGGTCGGCCAGCGGTGTTGAGCGTGGGGTCGTCGTCGCCGAATAGGGAAGCTTCCTGACGTTGCGAGGCCTCTTGGAATAGCTGGCCGTAGCGAATGAGGAGGTCGGCGAACGAGTCGTCGCGGTGGTCCTTTTCGAAGAAGTCCTCACGCTTGATGTGGTCGCTGAAGCAGTCGAAAGCGCCGGCCAGGGCGAGGGATTCCACCATTCGGCGGTTGAGGAACTTCATTGGCACGCGCTCGATGAAGTCGAAGATATCCTTGAACGGTCCACCCTCGTTGCGGGCGGCGATGATTCCGTCGACCACGTTGTCGCCCACGCCTTTGATGGCCGAGAGTCCGAAACGGATGTCGCCCTGCTTGTTGACACCGAATTTGGAGAACGACTCGTTGACGTCGGGGCCTTTCACTTGGATGTGCATTGCTTTGCACTCGTCCATGAATCCCGTGAGCTTGCCCAAGTCGCTGTAGTTGCGCGACAGCACGGCGGCCATGTATTCGGCGGGGTAATTGGCTTTGAGATAGGCAGTTTGGTAAGCTACCCAGGAGTAGCAGGTGGCGTGGCTCTTGTTGAAGGCGTAGGAGGCGAAGCTCTCCCAGTCGCCCCAAATCTTTTCGAGCACCTTGGGGTCGTGGCCGTTGGCTTGTCCGCCTTCGAGGAAGAGCGACTTCAAGGCGTTCATCTTGTCGATCATCTTCTTGCCCATGGCCTTGCGCAGGGTGTCGCTTTGGCCACGGGTGAAGTTGGCCAACAGTCGGGACAGGAGCATCACTTGCTCTTGGTATACGGTTACGCCGTAGGTGTCCTTGAGGTACTTCTCCATGATGGGGATGTCGTAGACGATGGGCGAGCGTCCGTGCTTGCGGGCGATGAAGTCGGGAATATACTCCATAGGCCCCGGGCGGTAGAGTGCGTTCATGGCGATGAGGTCCTCGAAGGTGGAGGGCTGCAACTCGCGCAGGTACTTCTGCATGCCTTTCGACTCAAACTGGAACGTGCCCGTGGTGCGTCCCTCGCAGTAGAGTTGGTAGGTCTTGGGGTCGTCGATGGGAATCGTGTCGAGGTCGATGTCGATGCCTCGGGTGAGCTTGATGTTGGCCACTGCCTCTTTAAGCACCGAGAGGGTTTTGAGGCCGAGGAAGTCCATCTTGATCAAGCCTGTTTCCTCGATTACCGAGCCCTCGTATTGAGTGACGAGCAATCGGCCGTCCTTCTTGTCGGTAGCGGTGGATACGGGGACCCAGTCGGTAACCTCGTCGCGGCAGATGATCACGCCGCAAGCGTGCACACCCGTGTTGCGCACGTTCCCCTCGAGCTGTTTGGCGTATTCCAGTGTCTCGCGAATAAGCTGGTTGGAGCTTTGCAACTCGGGACCAAATTCAGGCACGTGGGAATAGCAGTTTTTCAGCGTGGGTTTCAGCTCTTTTCCGTTCACCACGGGCATGTGGGCAGGCACGAGCTTGGCCAGACGGTCGCTCTCGGAGAGGGGTAGTTGCTCGATTCGAGCGACGTCCTTGATGGCGCTCTTGGCGGCCATTGTGCCGTAGGTGATGATGTGGGCCACCTTCTCCTCGCCGTATTTGTCGGTGACGTATTTGAGCACGTCGGCTCGGCCGTCGTCGTCGAAGTCGATGTCGATATCGGGCAGCGAGATACGATCGGGGTTGAGGAAACGCTCGAACAGGAGGTCGTATTTTACCGGGTCGATTTGGGTGATGCCCAAGCAGTAGGCAACGCACGACCCAGCCGCCGAGCCACGGCCGGGGCCAACACTCACGCCCAGCTGGTTTCTTGCGGCGTTGATAAAGTCCTGCACGATAAGGAAGTAGCCGGGGAAACCCATGGTCTTCATAATGTGGAGCTCGAATTTGATACGCTCGGCCAATTCCTCGCTAAGGGGGGTGCCGTAGCGGCGAGCTGCGCCCTCATAGGCGAGTTTGGCCAGGTAGTCGGCCTCAAATTTTATGCGGTACAGCTTGTCGTAGCCGCCCAATTTCTTGATTTTCTTCTCGGCGTCCTCTTGCGACAGCACGACGTTGCCATGCTCGTCTTGGGTGAACTCGTCGAAGAGGTCTTTCTCGGTCAACCGCTGGCGATATTCCTCCTCGGTGCCGAACTCACGGGGAATCTCAAAGTTGGGCATGATAGGGCCGTGGTCGATGGAGTAGGTCTCCACCTTGTCGAGCACTTCGAGGGTGTTGGAGAGGGCCTCTGGGATGTCGGCGAACAGGGGCGACATCTCCTCGGTGGTTTTCATCCACTCCTGCTTGGAGTATAGCAGGCGGTTGGGGTCGGTGAGGTTTTTGGCCGTGGCGACGCATATCAGGCGGTCGTGGGCCTCGGCGTCGTCCTCGTTGACGAAGTGCACGTCGTTGGTGGCCACCAATTTAATATTGTGCTTGCGAGCGAGCTCAATCAGCACGGGGTTGACCTGTTCCTGGATGTGGTATGCCTCATGGTTGGCGTTGACAACGGTAGCCTTATGACGCTGCAGCTCAAGGTAATAATCGTCGCCGAACACGTCCTTGAACCACAACACGGCCTCTTCGGCCCCCTTGAGGTCGCCCTGGGCTATAAGCTTGGGCACCTCGCCGCCAAGGCAAGCCGAGCAGACGATCAGTCCCTCATGATGTTTCTTCAACGCCTCGTGGTCGGTGCGGGGATGATAGTAATAGCCCTCGGTCCAGGCCTGCGACACCAGTTTGATAAGGTTGTGGTAACCTTTCTCGTTTTTGGCGAGCACGATCAGGTGCCAGCCCTTGTTTTTGGGGTCGGTGCGGTCGTCAAGGGTGGTGTGGGATACATACATCTCGCAGCCGAAGATGGGCTTGAACTTGGGTGTGCCTTCGGGCAGCGACTTGTTCTTCTTGTTTACGTAATTGAAAAACTCCTTGATGCCGAACATATTGCCATGGTCGGTAAGGGCCAGGCCGGGCATACCGTCGGCGATAGCCTTGTCGACGAGGGCGGGTATCGATGCTTGACCGTCGAGCACCGAGTATTGCGAATGGACGTGCAGATGAACGAAAGAGGGCATTCTTCTTGGGGTTGATTTAAAATTCCTACAAAGGTACATATAACCCCCGACACTCGCAAATCAAGTTATCAACACTCGGGGGACAGGTAATTTGTGAAAATTAAAGAGCGTAAGATCACTGAAATTAATTAGGATCTCTGTTAATTGGTTGGTGTTCATAAGCGTTGATTCGTGGTTACAAAACTGAGGAAGTTGAATTATGGATTTTTTCACGATTTGTAGCGGTAACGTTTGGAAATGTGAAACATATTTTATAATTTTGCCCCAAATATGTTATCACACAGCCCTATTGGACTATTAATGTGAAACTATGTTCTGTGTTATCCACTATGCTTAAATTGGATAGAAGCACGCTTGTTTTAAGGATCAATTGTCATGTATAAGAACTTTTGGGATACTCTATCACGGTCGAAGACCATACGCTTCTTGCTCGACACGCCTGCGCCCAAATGGGCCATCCTCGCTGCCGACCTGTTGCTGGTGGCCATTAGCGTAGCCCTCACTTTCCGTTTCAGCCAATTCTTGGCCATCGACCCAACGGCCAACCCAATGTGGTACAGCTTTTGGGTGCGCGGCTCGTTTATCGTGTTGGCTTATTTGGTCGCATCTCTTTCCTCCCAGAGCTATAAGTACATCCTTCGCCTGTCGGTAATCGCCGATATCTACCGCATGGCCCTGATGGTGCTGGAGGCCAACGTCTTGCTCGTGGCCGCCTCGGCTACTGTGGAGGTCATCACCGGTTTCGCCTATTTCCGCTACTGGAACCTGTTGACAATCGCCATCTTCTCGTTCTCGATGATGGCCTGCATGCGACTGGTGTTAAAATACGTCTATTCGCTGTGCCTGAGGCAAATCAACGTGCGCGAGCGAGTGATTATGCTCGGCTCGGCCATCAACTCCTACTTCCTCGCCACAACATTGAAAGACGAGGTGGGTGGCCAGCTCGACCCCGTGGCCATGATCGCCCTCAACTCCAAAGCCTCCCGCAGCTCCTACCAAGGCATCCCCATTCTCCCCTACGACGAGAAGCAGATACCCAAAATCTTCGAGCAGTACCGTTGCAACACCCTTCTTATCCTCAGCAACCAGATAGAATTTATCCGCTCGGGAGCCGCCGACGTGTTCCTCAACAATAATATCAAGCTGCTGATGTTGAACCAAGTGGAGGAATTTGACGTCACGGGCGACCGTCCCTCCCTGTCGTCGCAAGTGAAGCGAATCAACATCGAGGACCTCTTAGGGCGTTACCCCATCGACACCCACAACCCCAACACCTCGCGCCTGATTCGCAACCAAGTGGTGATGGTGACCGGCGCGGCCGGCTCAATCGGCTCGGAGATTGTGCGCCAAGTGGCCACATTCGGTGCCCGCGAGATTGTCCTCATTGACCAAGCCGAGACCCCCATGCACGAAATGCAGCTGGAGATGGAGGAATCCTTCCCCAACACCCGCATACATCTATTTATAGGCGACATCACCAACCGCGACCGCATGGAGCGAGCCTTCGTCAAGTACAAGCCCCGCTATGTGTTCCACGCGGCCGCTTACAAGCATGTGCCGATGATGGAGCGCAACCCCGTGGAGGCTATCCGCAACAACGTGTTCGGCACCAAGAACGTGGCCGACCTCTCCATAATCTATGGCGTGGAGAAATTTGTGATGATCTCCACCGACAAGGCCGTCAACCCCACCAACATTATGGGGGCATCGAAGCGCATCGCCGAAATCTACGTGCAGTCGCTCCACTTCCACAACCATCAGATGAACGACCGCCCCACCACGCGATTCATCACCACGCGATTCGGCAACGTGCTGGGCTCCAACGGCTCGGTGATTCCCCGCTTCAAAGCTCAAATCGACGCTGGGGGTCCCGTGACTGTTACCCATCGCGACATCATCCGCTACTTCATGACCATCCCCGAGGCTTGCTCGCTAGTCCTCGAAGCTGGCTGCAGGGGTAACGGAGGCGAGATTTATGTGTTTGACATGGGGCAACCCGTGAAGATTTACGACCTCGCATGCCGCATGATTTCCCTTGCCGGATTCCGACCCAATCAGGACATCAAGATCGTGGAGACAGGCCTGCGCCCCGGCGAAAAGCTCTACGAGGAGCTGCTCAACGACAAAGAGCTTACTACCGCTACCCATCACCCCAAGATCATGATCGCCAAGGTGCGCATTTACGACTACAAAAACGTGGTGGAGCACCTCAAGACCCTCCACCGCGCGCTCTCGCAAGGCGACACCCACTCGCTCGTGGCCGAGATGAAGCACATCGTGCCCGAATTCCATTCCCGCAACTCCAAATGGGAGCAGGTCGACCACGAAATCGAGGAGGAGGTAACCACCAACAACCTCGTTGAGATTCAACCCAATACCCCCCCCCAATTAGATTTTTTTAACATTCACAATAGCTCAAATTAAGCGTTTCGAAATGAAAAAGATACTCCGCGCCGTGATGGCGCTTGCGGCTGTGATGGCCGTGTCGATGCCTGCCGGCGCAACCGACATCAAGGATCTCCTCAACAAGGCCAAATCGGCCATGGGTAGCTCATCGAGCTCCTCCACCGAGACCACTACCGACGCGTCGTCATCCTCTTCCTCATCCTCCCTGCTCTCAGGCCTGGTGGGGTACATCTCCAGCGCGATTAAGGGCGACCTACAGTACTCCGAACTTGTGGGCACATGGGATTATGTGGCTCCCGCGGTCACCTTCCAGAGCGACAACCTGCTTAAGAAAGCCGGTGGCGAAGTGGCCGCGGCCAAGGTTGAGAGCGAGATGGAGCCTTACTACACCAAGATGGGTCTCAACAAACTCCAAATGACCTTCGCCGAGGACAGCACGTTCACAATGAAGGTGCGCATGACCTATAAAGGCACCGTATCCATTGGCGATGACGGCCTGTATGAGTTTGATTTCAAGGCGTTTGGCAAAGTCAAAACGGGCGAGATGACAGCTTACATGGCACGCTCGGGCAACAACATCAAGATGACCTTCGATGTGTCGAAGCTGATTACAATCTTCGAGAAAGTATCCTCATTCACAGGCAATTCCACACTCAAAACCCTCTCGTCGCTGCTTTCCTCCTACGACGGCCTCAATGCGGGCTGGGAGTTGAAGAAACAGGCCGAGACCACCGAGTAACCAATCCCCACGGAGGCGGATTGGACGATGCCTTACACTGAGAGTCAACGGATTAAAGATCGGGTGAAGCGATGGCGATACGCCTACGGTCGCTTCATCCGTCGTTTCGTGCAGCCCATTCGCTCGGTGTCGAATGTGGTCGACTGGGTAACCGTCGCCGCGTCGCTCATCTGCCTGGTGTCCCTTATAATTTACGCGGGATTTGACCGCAGCGGGTTACATCCCCACCTTGCCCGCACAATCCGAGGCTGCCAAATCGTATTCCTGCTCTGCCTGGGCTTCAACCTCACGCTCAACCTGCGGGCCACCCTCCGCCAAAGCCGCCTTGTAAAGTGGCTGGTAAATATTGCCCTGCTCGTCACCCTGCTACCGCTGATTTACCCTCGCCCAGTACACCCTTGGATACCCGTATTGGAGCAGATATTGTACTCAAGGCGAGTGATTTACACCATCTTAGGAGCCTATTCCATTGTGGAGCTGAGCTACGGGTTGATTCGCGTCGTGGGAAAGCGCACCAACCCTTCGCTGATGCTCTCGGCGAGTTTCCTCTTCTTCATTATCCTTGGGTCGATGCTGCTGATGATGCCCCGATGCACTGTGGCGGGAATAAGCTACGTTGATTCGCTGTTTGTAGCCTCCTCGGCCGTGTGTATCACGGGATTGACGCCAATTGACGTGGCTACCACATTCACTCCGCTGGGCTTGCTGGTGCTGGCACTGCTCATCCAAATCGGGGCTCTCGGGGTGATGACCTTCACTAGCTTTTTCGCACTGTTCTTCAGCGGCAACACCTCGATCTACTCCCAGTTGCTGGTGAAGGATATGATTTACTCCAAGTCGATTAACGCGTTGCTGCCCACCTTGTTATACATCTTGGTGTCGACCTTGGTGATAGAATTGGTGGGCGCTGTGGCCATCTATCTCACCATCCACGGCCAATTGGGAATGACGCTGGAGGACGAACTGGTATTCTCGGCGTTCCACTCCCTGTCGGCATTCTGCAACGCCGGTTTCTCCAATCTCCCCGACGGCATGGCCAATCCCGCCCTATTGTACGGCAACCAAGCCATATACATCGTTGTGACGATATTGGTGATGGCTGGCGCTATCGGTTTTCCCATTTTGGTGAATTTCAAGGATATAGCCAAGCAATATTTCCTGCGCTCATGGGCGTGGATCACTCGGCGTCGACGATTGAATCTCCCTGTGCACATCTACGACGTAAACACCAAAATCGTGCTCACAACCACATCGATAGTGTTTGTGCTGTCGGTCGTCGGATTCTTCTGCTTGGAGTACCACAACACGCTGGAGGGGATGAGCCTTTACGACAAGATTGTGCAGTCGTGCTTCAACTCAGTCACACCCCGAAGCGCTGGCTTCATGTCGGTCAACCCCGCGGCGTTCTTGGACGTTACTTTGCTGATGGTTCTCTTCCAGATGTGGATTGGAGGAGCCTCACAGTCGACCGCAGGTGGTGTAAAGGTCAACACGGTGGCATCTATCGCCTTGAATCTCAGGTCGATTGTGCTGGGTCGCAGTCAGGTTGTAGCCTACCATCGCACGATAGCGTTGGGGTCGATACGCCGAGCCAACGCGGTGGTGGCGCTGTCGATTATCTCCTATTTCGTATATTCGATGCTTCTGGTGGCATTTGAGCCCACCCTGTCGGTGAAAAGCCTGCTTTTTGAGGCATCGTCGGCGCTGTTCACCGTGGGATCGTCGCTGGGCGTGACGGCCGAATTGTCGGTGGCCTCCAAGATCACCCTTTGCACGGCGATGTTCCTTGGCCGTGTGGGAATAATCTCGCTGCTGGTGGGCGTCAGCGGCTCCCAGAAGGATCTACCAGTAAGATTCCCGGACGATTCTATTATAATCAATTAATGTGGCGGAATAGGTCGCGGTAGGCTTTGCGGGTGCCGTAGACCGTCCAAATGTCTTTCTCCTCGACACGCGCCTTGGCCAATTTGTCGGAGGCGATTACGGTCGTGCGAGGGCGCTTTAGCCCCATGATGTTGGGCTTTTCCTCGGCTTGGGCAACGGCAATGAGCTTAAGGTCGAAATCACGCTGGAAATCGATATCGCTGTACTTCATTCCCATGAAATAACTGGGGGCGTTGAAACGCAACACATAGTGGTCGAAATCCACCTCCAGGCACTCCACCTTCGACCCCAACTCCATCTCGTAGACAAGGTCCCAAGCCGCGCGCTGCTCAGGTAAGAGTATACGCTGCACCTCAAATCCCTCAAGTATCGACTGGTGGAGCGGGTCGATAGCGCGGGCGAAAATAGGCTTGACACCCATCTTCTTGAGCAACGCCACCGTCTTCACCGAGGCCCCGAAATTCTCGCCAATGGCCACAATAGCCACGTCGATGTTTCGAAGGGGAAGCACGGCGAGGGCGGCCTCGTCGGTAGAGTCGATGATGTAAGCCGTGGAGATATAATCCTTGATAGCGTCGACGTTGGCGTGACGGATGTCGGCACCGATCACCTCGTGACCCATGTCGGTCAAATCCTTGGCCAGATTGGCGCCGTAAATACCTAACCCAATAATCAAAAAGCGCATGACGGGTGGAGGCTAATTGTTTTCTATCAAATCTAGTCCTTGATTACGATAAAACGGGAAACGAGTGTCACTGGAGATTAACGTCAAGCCCTCGGTTATAGCATGGGAAATAATAACATGATCCGATGGGTCCTTATGCCCTTGCGCCTCATTTATTTGCAGCGAGGCGTATGTGCGCATGTGATCCTTAGTGATAGGGAGAACCTTAATATTATACTCATCTTCTATGGATGACAGCATATCTATTTCATTTTTCCAACGTTTGCCTCCTAAGCCCTTATTACGATATGCAACAATTAGCTCTTTTAACGATTCAGCGCTCATGTACAACTGGTTGTCTAAGTCATCCATAAGCGCAAAAATATCCTTGCTTAAATAATCAGCGTCAGTAGCTAAAAACACAAAAATGTTAGTGTCAATAAGGAAACGCATATTAATACCTAAATTCAGGATCGTTAATTATAATAGAACCTTGAGATTTCAAAGCGGCCGCAATTGTCCTACTATGAATTTTCACTTCCCCATCAATAATAAGTACTACCGCATTGGGATGAAGATGCATCTCGGGAGTGGGGATAACCTCCTCCCAAGTTTTTCCATTCCACGGATTGTGGTGGGTGATGGTTTGATAATTAGCCGGTAATGTCATGGTTTAATGTGCTTTGGATTAACAACGCAAAAATAAGCATTTTAGTTGAAACTAACAACTAACAACTCTCAGTACTCGTAATCGACACAGGCGCGGGCAGTGCGGTAGGGCGCGATGATCTTGACCGCCGCCACGTGGGCCGGATGGGCTGAGTATACGGCTACGTCGTGGAGCGTCTCGGCTGTTGCTATCAGGGCCAAATCCCACTCCTCGGAGGGGTTGACGTTGATGCCGGCCTCGATTGACTTCAGGCAGGGAATCTGCGCGGGGAGCGCGTCGAGCGCTTGGATGAATTGCTCCAGCACCTCCTTGGGCGCCTCCGGGAGCTTGAACATTACAATGTGTTTGATCATGAGTTATATAGTTTTTCGCGAGCGGCTTGTACACGCTCGTCGGTGATGTAGTCGTCGTAATCCATCATCTTGTCGATGATGCCGCCGGGGGTTAGTTCGATAATACGGTTGCAAACGGTCTGGATAAACTCGTGGTCGTGGCTCGAGAGCAACACGATCCCCTTGAACCCTTGCAACGTGTTGTTGAACGCCTGAATCGACTCAAGGTCGAGGTGATTGGTGGGCGAGTCGAGAATCAGCGTGTTGGCGTTGCGCATCATCATGCGGGCGATCATGCAGCGCATCTTCTCGCCTCCCGACAGCACCGACGCCTTCTTCAACACTTCCTCCCCCGAGAACAGCATCTTGCCCAGGAAACCTTTGAGGTAGATTTCCGACGAATCGTCGCTCCACTGGCACAGCCAATCCACCAAGTTGTAATCGGTGTTGAAGAAACCCGAGTTGTCCAAGGGGAGATAGGCCGTGGTGATGGTTTGGCCCCAATCGTAGGATCCCGCGTCGGGCTTGCGGTTGCCCGTGATGATTTCAAACAATGCTGTCATCGCCCTGGGGTCGTGGCTCAAGAATGCGATTTTGTCGCCCTTTTCCACCTGAAAATTAACGTCCTTGAATAGCAATTCGCCATCCACCGAGGCTGTCAATCCCTTCACCTCCAGAATCTTGTTGCCAGGCTCGCGTTCGGGGGTGAAGATAATGCCCGGGTAGCGGCGCGACGAGGGCTGGATCTCCTCGATGTTGAGTTTCTCGAGCATCTTCTTACGCGAGGTGGTTTGCTTGGATTTGGCCACGTTGGCGCTGAATCGCTGGATGAACTCCATGAGTTCCTTGCGCTTCTCCTCGGCCTTCTTGTTCTGCTGTTGCTGCTGGCGCAGGGCCAATTGCGACGACTCGTACCAGTAGCTGTAGTTGCCGGCGAAGAGCGACACTTTATTATAATCGATGTCTAGGGTGTGGGTGCACACCGAGTCGAGGAAGTGACGGTCGTGGCTCACCACCAGCACCGTGTTCTCAAATTTCGACAGATAATCCTCCAGCCAAGCCACGGTATCCAAGTCGAGGTCGTTGGTAGGCTCGTCGAGCAGCAGGTTGTCGGGATTGCCAAAGAGAGCCTTTGCCAGGAGCACGCGCACCTTCTCGTTGCCGCTCATGTCTTTCATAAGCGTGTAGTGCTTGTCCTCCTTTATCCCAAGGCCCGAGAGCAGTGAGGCCGCGTCGCTTTCGGCGTTCCAGCCTTCCAGCTCGGCAAACTTCTCCTCAAGCTCGGAGGCGCGGATTCCGTCGGCGTCGGTGAAATCCTCCTTGGCGTAGAGGGCGTCCTTCTCCTGCATGATGTCCCACAGGACGGTGTGACCTCGCAATACCGTTTCCATCACTGTGCATTCGTCAAACTCAAAGTGGTTTTGGCTCAACACGCTCATGCGCTCCCCGGGGCCTTGGGTTACCGTTCCGTGGGTAGGCGACAGCTGGTCGCTGAGGATGCGCATCAACGTCGACTTGCCAGCGCCGTTGGCTCCGATGATGCCATAACAGTTGCCTGGAGTGAACTTCAGGTTGACGTCCTGAAACAGCGTGCGTTTGCCGAATTGTATACCTAAATTGTTTACCGCGATCATAATCTTTTTTACTCTATTGGAAATTCACCTTTACTCTATTGGAAATTCACCGCGAAGGTACAACTTTTTGGCGAGATTACCACCTTCTTCCTGAAATGGCGATTTTTAGGGTTGGATTATTAAGAAAAAATCGTAACTTTGTAGCAATTCTACTATACCATAATTTCCAAGTGAAAATCAGCATCATGAAAATCTCCACTTTACTGCTCGCCGCCGTCGTTGCGGCTCCCGTAGCGGTGGCCTCCCCGGCCCGGTACCACACCCCCAAGGCTCTCCCAGTCGAGAAGCAGGCCCCCAGCGCCACCGACGACGACATCATCCTCCACGCCTGGTCGTGGGCTTTCGACACCATCGCGGCCAACATGGGCGACATCGCCAAAGCCGGATACACTTATGTACAAACGTCGCCCGCCAACCAATGCTATGTGGGCGAGGGTGGAGGCTTGGCCCTCTTCAGCGAGCCGGGCGACTCCGTGACTGGCAAATGGTACTACTATTATCAACCCACCGACTGGAAGATCGGCAACTATATGCTCGGCAACCGCGACCAATTCATGGCTATGTGTGACAGCGCGATGAAATACGGCGTGAAAGTGCTCGTAGACGTGCTACCCAACCACACTGCCTTCGACACCACCGCTGTCGCCCCCGCGTTCAACCAGGCTGTGGGCGGACACGACAAATTGTACCATTCCAACGGCTTGGAGCCTGTGCGCGACTACAACGACCGCCTGCAATGCACACTATGGGCCTCCGGTGGTCTGCCCGACGTCAACACCGAGAATCCCGACTTCCAATACTACTACCTCCAATACGTTAACGACCTGATCAACCTCGGTGCTCGCGGCTTCCGTTACGACACCGCCAAGCACATCGGTATTGAGGGCGACCCCGTCGACTCCACCGCCGAGCGCAACAACTTCTGGGATGTCGCCACCGGTGTTGAGCCCGTCAAAGGCCTGTCGCTTCTGATGCCCGACCAGCTTTACATCTACGGCGAGGTGCTTCAGGACCGCAACGTGCCCGAGGAAGGCTACGCCAAATATATGGACCTTACCGCCAGCTCTTACGGCCACATGCTTCGCGAGGCTCTTAACGCTGGCAACTACAACGCGGCCGACCTCGTCTCATGGCACCACACCCAGAATCCCGACCGTTTGGTCACTTGGGTTGAAAGCCACGACACCTATTGCAACGCCCACGAATCGGCTGGCATCCCCGACGACGTAATCCGCCAGGGGTGGGTGTTCCTCGTGACCCGAGATGGAGGCACTCCGCTGTTCTTCTCCCGTCCCGCCGGATCCACCCGTGAGAACTACTGGGGCAACAACCGCGTGGGCGCTCGAGGCAACGACGAGTTCAAGCATCCCGAGGTAGTGGCCGCCAACCATTTCCGCGCTGCGATGGCCGGAGAGAAAGAGCAAGTGACCACGGCCAACGACGGAGCTGTAGTTGAGGTGGCTCGCGGCAACAAGGGCGCGGCCCTGATCAACCTCTCAGGCAAGGCACAAAAGGTGAAAATGGAGACCCCGCTGCCCGATGGCGAGTACACCGACGGCGTTCACTCCACCACCTTCAAGGTAAAGAAAGGCATCCTCACCGGCACCCTCGCCCCGGTAGCCTCCTATATTCTTATGTAGCGAGGAAATTTCTTCAACATGCTCATTTTTAACAAATTTTAGTAACAAATCAGAATCGTCTCAATTCGGGGCGATTCTGTTGCATTTTGACAAAAAAGAAGTCTCGTTGGCCTCGGTGTAAGGTGTTTTATGGTAAAAAGTCAAGCAAAACGAAAGTATGTTGTAAAACATGGTTTCTAAAAACGCTTGCAAGGTTAAAGATTATAACTAACTTTGCATTGGATTCAATCCCGAATCCCCAATCTTGTTAACTGTAAATCACCTGATGCCAATAAAAGCACTTTAACTTTTTCATAATAATATCGTTTTTAGACATATCAAATTCAACATTAAGTACTATGTGTGTAAGCGAATAAAGGTTGTCCGAGAGGTCAACCTTTATTTTAATGCACAGTGCATAATGCATAGTGCATAATGCAGGGAGTACAATGCATAGGGGGTTGAAAGAAAGATTTGGTGGGTAGGGGGGAAATAGTTACCTTTGCATCTTGAGTGCGTCGAGCGGGCAATTGGCCGTGGCGGATGCTCAAAGGAAGAATGGATAGCTTTATCGACATAATGACCAGCGGTTTCCTCATCGGTGTGCTTATCTCGGCGCCGATGGGACCCGTGGGAATGTTGTGTATCCAGCGCACCCTCAACAAGGGACGCATGGCCGGCTTGACCACGGGCATAGGGGCATCGGTGAGCGATCTTATCTACTGCTTGCTCACGGCTTTCGGCCTGTCGTTTATCGAGGAGTTCATCAGTCGCCACCAGATAGTGTTGCAGATTCTCGGATCCCTGGTGCTGATCGGTTTCGGCATCTACTTGTTCCGCAAAAATCCCGCCAGGCAACTCAAGACACCCGACGACGCCCCCAACAACGTGTGGGGCGATATCCTTTCGGGGTTCCTTTTTACATTCTCCAATCCCCTGATACTCTTCTTTATCGTGGGATTGTTCGCCCGGTTCAACTTCCTGTTGCCCGAGTTCAAATACTACCACTACGTGGCTGGCTTCGCCTCGATTATCGGAGGAGCGCTTGTGTGGTGGTGGGTAATCACATTTTTCGTCAACAAAGTGCGCGCCCATTTCAACGTGCGCTCGTTGTGGCTAATCAATCGCATTATCGCGCTGATATTGATGGCCATGGCCGCCGTAGGCCTCTTTATGGGCGTCAAAAGCTATATCCTTACGTTACATGGAGCATAACAACAAAACCCTGCGAGTGCCTCTGATCGAGGAACTCGACGAGATGCCTTTGGAGCAGATTGACAACATATTGGAGGAGAAGGGTGCGCGACGCACAATCGAGTCGCTCAATTGGCCCGACGAGTTTCCCTATCACCCCTTGACGGTGTTCACTATCGCCCATTCCAGCAAGTATATTTACGTCGACTTCTTTGTGCGCTGCAACTACCTGCGCGCGGTCAACTACGAGAATCACTCGCCGGTGTGCCAGGACTCATGCGTGGAATTTTTCATCTCGCCCAAGGCCGATGAGCGCTACTGGAACCTCGAGTTCAACTGCATCGGCGCCATCAACGCATCAACCCGCACCGAACGCCACAATCCCCGCCGGCTAACCGACGAGGAGCTTGACTCGGTGAAACGTTGGGCATCGTGTGGCAACCGTCCATTCCAGGAGGTTGAGGGGCTGTTCGCTTGGAACTTGATTATCGCCGTGCCGCTGGAGCTGCTTGGCGTGGAGTACAAGGGCGAGCCCATCGCCATGAAGGGCAACTTCTACAAGTGCGCCTCGGGTTGCTCCCAGCCCCATTTTCTGAGCTGGAGTCCCATTGACACTCCTCACCCCGATTTCCACCAGCCAGCCTTCTTCGGCGACATCATCCTCGAATAGTGGTTAGTGGTTAATGGTTAATGGTTAGTGGTTAGTGGTTAGTGGCGCTAGCTCTTTAGTTTGCGGCGGAAGCCCATGAACTTGCGCAGGACTGTGAAGGCAATCACCGCGTAATCCACATAGCTCAGCGCTCCCCAAATCTTTGACAGCACCGAGCCGGTGGTCAACTTGCTGCCACCCACTCCGGGGATGTAGCGGCCGGCTTGCGCCACCAATCGATCCTTCTCCACCTCGATAGCCACGGCGGTGAGGGCCTGGCGATAGCGCAGCTCGTCGATGGTGTAGCCCTTCCATTTCTGCGGGGCCAGCAGATGATCTTTATCTATCTTGCTCATCTTGGGTGTGGGTTTTAGGAGGTTCGACAACAATGCGCGAGATGAAGCGCGCGATGGGATTCACGAGCAACGACTGGCGGAACACCACCAGCAACGCGATTAGCAACAGATAGAAACCGCCGATAATCAAGTAGCTCCAGTAGTCGGGCAGCACCTCGGTGAGCACCCGGCCAACACAGAGCGACACGAACACCAGGAAACATATCCCCAAAATAAAGCTGATCAAGGCCAGGGCGATGCCCGACAGCAGCCGCGAGAGCTTCTCGGCCACCATCAGGCGAGCGCTCTCCACGTATAGGCGTCCAAGGCGGGTGACCATGGTCCACGTCTGCTGGAAGGGGTGATTATTATCGGATTTGGGCATAATGCAGAAGATTGTGAAACGTGAAGTAACACGGATCTCACCGACCTTGCAGATTTCCTCAAGATTCCTGTATGGGATAATCTTTGTGAACCAGAAACCCGTAAAATCCGTGAAATCCGTGTGAATTATCAAACGACCCCCGCGGCAATGTCACATGGGCGGGGTATAATCGCGGTGGAATTAGGATTCGCCGATGGCTTTGATCTCCTCCACAAGCTCGTCAACTTGGGTCTCGGAGCAGCAGCAGATACCTTTCTTGCGGAGAATCTCCTTGATTCGGTCGCGCAGTTCCTCGCCTTTTTCGGGAGCGAAGAGTAAAGCGGCACCGGCGCCTACGATGGCACCACCCAGAAACGCGTAAAGCAGGTGAATTTTACAGCTCATAGTGTACGATTGTTAATTGGTTAGTGGTTAAGGGGATCCCCGCGACGGAATCGCGGGGCACGGTGGCCCCTGGTTAATGGATAGTGAATCTCAGGACTATTTCTTGATGTCCTCGGCGATCTCGTCAACCAGCTCGTCAAGCTCGTCTTTTCTCAGCTTGATGCCTTTGCTACGAAGGTACTCGACGATTTTGGAGCGAGTGTCCTCGCCTTTCTCGGGGGCAAAGAGGAGCCCAACAGCCGCGCCGGCAATTGCGCCGCCGACCACAGCCAGGATAATGTCTAACTTTTTCATCTTATCAATGATTTAGGTGGGTTTTCATGATATACAACAACAAAGTTAGCAAATTGTGCGGAAACGCCAACAAATTTTTGTAAATTTGCATCAAATAATTCCACTTATTCCGCAAAAATGGACACTAATACTGCCGACGCTTTGTGCGAGAAAATACGCCAGCAAGTGGCCGACGGCCGCCTCCACGACGCCTTTGTGAATGCCATATCCCTGGCCGAGACGCAGATGGCATGGGAGCGTACCCGACAGCTGCGCGACCTCGAGCAAAGCTACAAATATATGTTACACTACGCCGCCGAGGGTGCCGACGACCCCGGCCGTATGGCATTGCGCCGCTCTATCGGCGACAAGATTCTTACTATAGTCGACCGTCTGGAGCGCATTGGCCGTAAGCGCGACTGCTCCCGGGCCTATTACAACACCCTCCGTTACGAATCCCTGCAACGTGGCGACACCATCGCTTCGCTACTGGAGCAATGGGAACGATTAGGCCAAGAGACATCCCTGTTTGAGCAGGTGGCCTCGGGCGACTCCTCCACGGCCGCGTCGTCGCAGGAGGATCGTGAGAGGATTGAGCAACGACTTTTCGACCGCATTTGGGTGTCGTTCCCCATGGCAGCCGAGACGGTTGAGAAGCTGTCAACAGGGCTGCGTGAGAACCGCTGGGGCGATACCCTTCCCCGAATGATAGCCGGCGCGTTAATCCTTGGTGAGCTGGAATCGCACGACGAGGCGCGCCTAGAGCTGTTACTCGACTTGTATATCGAGTCGCTTGACCCCGCATTGGAGTTGTTGGCCCTGATCGGGTTGCTACTCGCTTTGGCCACTCACCGGGGCCGTGTGATGAGCGAAAGCCTGCTACATCGCCTGGAGACTGCCCGCGAGATGCCCACGTGGCAAAGCGACCTGTCGACGGCTTGGCTCGAGCTGGTGCGCACCTACGACACTGAGCGTGTAATCCGAAAGATGCGCGACGAGGTGCT
>CAZLSW010000042.1:0-27825 GCA_964562375.1 uncultured Muribaculaceae bacterium
ATCGCCGACATCGCCAAGACCCTCTGCATAGGGGACTGATTTGCGGTTTCTTTATGCAAATCTTCGTCGGTAGCCGGACCGGTCTGGCAGCGCAGTTCTGCCAGCGGAGTGGCCGTGTTGTCCTTGAGCGAGAAGTTACGCATCGGCCTCGTCAGTGGTTCCGAAATATGCGTCCTTGAGCGCCTTGTACTTCTGGCCGTCGCGGTCGATGCCGCGCAGGTACTCGCGCAGCAGTCCCTCGAGCCTCAGGCGCCACAGCTTGTCGGCGTCGAGGGTGTCTTTGAAGTAGGCCGCGCCTATCTGGTACTCCTGACCAAGGCCTTGTGTCGCAGCAATGGCTTCGTTAAGGCGCGTCATCAACTCTCGGGTTTCTTCCGGTAGGTTGAAGTTGTCGGCGCTCTCTGCTGCCGTCACCTCGCAGAACACGAAGCGTCGTCGCATGGCGAAGTCCATCGTGTCGACCGATCGGTCGATGTCGTTCATCGTGCCGACGATGAAGACATTCTCAGGGATGAAGAATCCCTCCTTGAAGGGGTCGCCCTCGTCGATGATATTGCAGTACTGGGTCTGCACCTTGCCTTTGGTGCCGCGGTAGCCCGGGTCGATGGAGAAGAACAGCTCGCCGAAGATCTTGCTCAGGTCGCCACGGTTAATCTCGTCGATGATGAAGACGAAGTTGCGCAGCGGCACGGCCGTAATGTCTTCCGCGTGCTCTTCAAGCGGCAATTTAAGGACTTCCTGGGCCATTGCCCAAGTATATGAATCGATGCCACGGCTGTTGTGTCGTCCTATTACTTGTTTTACATCTACGATCGAATTGACTTCGGAAGGAGAAGATATGACTTTCACCAGATCGGTGAAGGACCCGTAGCGTAACCCTCCTTTTTCACCCGATTCTGTCTGAATGAAAATTATTTCATCGTCGTAGGAGGTGATACGGAAGTGGCCACCCTGCTTAAGACTCAGAGTTCGGTTCTCGTTGACACACGTTTCCAAAAAACACTTGACTCTGGATGTGGCGTCAGCCTCTTTCTGTATCTGTGCCTGCGTCTTCTGGCTGTTAAGCCAGTTGTGGAGCGCCCTCTTACAGAAAGCCTTGAACGATCCGTCCATGCGCCGGAAGCCTATGTTGCCGTTCTCGTCGCTGCCCGACGGCCGGAGGCCCTCTACGAAATCGGTGTAGTCGTAGGAGGGGTGGAACTGCACCATCTCCCATTCGGCGTCCATCTGTTGAGCGATGGCCTTGGCCAGATGGGTCTTGCCGGTGCCGGGAGCGCCGTGCAGCACGATGTTCTTGTTCTCAAGCAGCAGTTCGACGTATTGCTGCGTGGCTTGGGGTATCTCGTTGAGGAGCATCTTCTCTATCTTTCGGGGGTATTGTTTGGCTGTGACGTTGGTGAGGGTCTGTTGGGGCAGCTGTACATCGCCGGGGTCGAGCAGCGGGATGGCCTCGATGTCGCAACGGTGAGTCCAGCGAATCTTGCGGAAACTGCGGTTCCATTCGCGGTCAGGGTCATACTCATAGCCGCCCTCGACCACTCCCATGCCGATGATGCGCGACACGCCGTCCTTGGCCAGCACTACATCACCGATGCGGATGTTCCGGGCGAAGTTGATTATCTGGTGGGCCGACCGGTCTTTCTGTTTGAGGGCCTTGAAGGCGTTCCGCACGGCTGTCAAGTTCTTATACTGACGCAGGTCTTCGAGGTCATCCCAGCCTATCGACATCTCGCCCCGCGAGTAGTCGTTGCCCCAGTTCTCCGCGTTGTTACCCGGCGCGAAAAGCCAGTATTGCCTGTTTCGGCTCAGGTAGTTGCGCCCCAGGAAGTAGTCGAAGTCGATGGTGAAGGTGTGGAACTCCGGGTCTTGGAACCCCTCCTGCTCAATATGGGTCTTGTAATGAGCCAGTAGTTTGTCATCGGCTATCAGCTCAGAGCGCAGCTGGTCGAGGTAGCGGAATCCCTCCTGCATCGAGTCGTAGATGTTGCCGTCGAAGCCTAGGAACTCAGATGCCGCCTCCAGCGTGGTGGCCTTGTAGATGTAGTAGCGCTCGGGATACCGCAGCCACAGGTAGGTGGAAATGGAGTTCTTGTCCTGATAGGTTTGCTTGCCGGGCTGTGGCCGTAGCGCATTGATGGCCTTGGCCTCCTCGGTGAAGAAGGTGTAACGCTCGTCAAGCGGGCGGTCCTCGTCGTAAAGGACGCGGAACATCCCTCGCACCCGCTCTTGGTCAACGTCACACAGGTCGAGGATCATTGCTGCCGGGTAGCGCTGCTGAATGTCCAGCAAGTTCTGGTGCTTTGCCGTTGCCGCCTTGAACATAGCCTTGAAGTCAGGGGCCTCGATGTCCCATTTCGCTTGGAAGTCGGCCAGGAATTCGAGCTTGTATTTCTCGTCGGGCCACCAGTCGTCAAAGCACCGCAGATATTCCGCCTTAACCTCGGCAAGCCGCTCCGGGTTCAGCATAGGCCTGTTGAAATGATTCTCTATATATTGCGCACAGTCGGGCGTCAGCCGTTGTGTGGTTTGCAGCGTCGTGGTCAGGCCATGTGCTTTAATGGCAGCGAAGGTCAGATTGTGGTGTTTGGCCTTGGCAATGAGTTTTAGCCTGGTCAGTGGCTTGCTTTCTTTGGCGGCCTGGCTAACCAGAAAATCGGAATCGTCGATTGACTCTTCTTGGGGCACATTCTTGCGCGTCACCTCGGTTTTGAAGGCAACGTGGCCGTCGTTGCCGCTCACATAGATATACACCGTGTCGCCGACTTCGGGAGCTGCCCCGAGCGTCCAGTCAATCTCCGGCAACGCCTCATAGGCCTCCTCGACCCTGAAATACTCCAGATTGGCCGGCGTAATCCATATTTGATTATCGTCGTTCATTGATTACGATTATTTGCCCGATTTTTGTAAAACACGGCTATTGGATAGCTTAATAGGTAATCCTGCTGTTTTTTAGGAAGTCTCTTGAGTGTGCGTGATGCGGCCTTAAACTCATCGCGTAGCAACTGGCAATAGAAGATGATACCATCCTGATCTGTCTTGCTTTCGATTTCACAGATTGCTTCCTCTTCTGCTTCAGTCAAAGGTCGCATCCTTTTTATAACCTGGAGTCTATTGAGCAATTTTTCACCCCATGCGAGGGGTGAAGAGTCAGAGTATAGCCATTCCGACATCTCATAAGCAACCTTAAGGAACTCACGACGTTGAGTGCAATCATATGCATCCAGCAATCGCAATACATCCCAATTTGAGGCTTCATAAAACCTTGGGTGCCGATCGACTATAGCCATATATTCTGCATTAACTTCATCGAAGCGCAAATTGCTAGCTTCAACAAGTTGCTCGGGGTCCAGTATTGAATATATGGGCATCTCTTTTGTTAAATCATCCCGGAAACGAGCTCGATGACACGACACCTCTTTAAAAGCGCTTGTCAATCTAATCTTTTTATTCGGGGTGAGCGACTGCCATATGTAAATGGTAAGATTTCCAATCACTAATCTCACAAGTCCCTCGAATCTCTCATTAGTGTCGAATTCCTCCCCTTTGGAAGCCAAAACTAAAGTGCCAAGTTGTGGCCATTGCTCTTGGGTAATCATAGTGACGTCTAAAGGAGATTGAGCCCCAAAGAAGTCCACCGCAGTTTGGATATCTTCCAAATGCTCACGACAATCGCGAAGTTGCTCAATTAGCTCAGGCTCATGCGCCTGTAAAACACGTAGTTTTACAGGGCCCAGCATCACCTTGTCATGCTTCACGATTTCCTCTATGAAACGAAGTTCCTTTATCTGTTCGGGAAGAAGGTTGGAGAAAACCTCCGGCTTCAATTGAATCGCTACCCCATACTTGCCATCAGGATAAAAATTCAACTCTACGAGTTTTCTGATGTTAACCCTTAGTCCCCCATGCGTTGCCGTTAGCTGGAAAGAGTCAAAGAAATACCGCCCGTTTACATGAACTGGCATTTCCACAGTCTTTGTTACGTCTATGGGACCAGGTTTGGCAAATAAAGGACTCAGGCTACCATCCGGGGCCACTCCGTAAAAATAATTACGAGGACGGCTTGATAGAGCTACGTAGGGATGATCATATCGTGGATAATTATACACCGTTTCGATAGGTCCACCAGTCATGCCGACAAATTCGATAGGAGTTAGAAGCTTTCTTGTGGCATATGGAGCTTGTATCTTTTGATGATTGAGGAACTCAACCAACCACATCTCGAAATCCATGGGGTTTGATGGGATTAAATCGAAGTCTATGGTAAGCTTCTTTTGTTCCCCTTTGTCCAACAGGAGGAACCGTATATCAACAAGAGTCAACAAACGGTAGTATATTTGTTGAGCTTCTTTTGTGGCTGGATTGACATACACAACAAAATAAGCAACGCCTCCCTCCAAGGCGTACTTCTCCAAATGCTTGGTTTTTACGGCAAAAGGATATGACGAGCTGGATTTCGGTTTAATGGTAGTACCTTTTACCTGAACGGGGACTCGACCGTGCCAATGTTCATTGGTGCGCTCTTCTGAATCATAGATTCTGATTTCTCCATCCCACAGTGGTGTCTTGTCGTTGGTGTATAGTTCGGGCTTCAGCCGGGTAGAACGATACACGTAATGCTTTACGGCATCGATGGCTTTTTCTTCGATTTCCGAGCGATCCATTTTCTGCTTCATCTTCCCACAAGTTGCATTATGAATGTATTTGGGGAATAGGTTCGCACAGCGTCTTGTTGACCACACGGTCACGCATCAGCTTCATGTCAGTAAAGCTACGGCTAATGTTCTGTACTATCTCCAGGTAATTGTCTTTGCCATCCTTGGATTGATAGTAGAAGGGTTTGATGGAAACGCAATTGGGATGTTCAAACATAGTGTTGAGGAGGGTTCGGTCGGAGTTACCGCATGAATGCCCCATAATGTAAATCTGGAATGGAGCAGACTCCAGAAAGGTCAAGACTTCGCGATAGTTGCCGCTTTCCAGATAATGCGGCGACTTCATATGCTGGAGGTATGAGTTGTCGTTACGCGCAAGGATGTCGGAATACTGTCGGTCGAGTTCATCACCATATCCAAAAATCATTCCCGCCGAATCAGTGAGTTCTCCATGTATGTGAACGACTGACGCAGCACGGACGGAATCGACATAAGTGTCGGCAACCGTCGTATAGTTGAAGTTTACGAGTAGCAGTTTATCGGGCAAGAAGAATCCGTCTGGAAATAGAGATTGTACATGAGCAGATAACCCTTCTTTTTCAAAGTCTTCTATATGAGAATGGTGGGGAGGGAAGGCCTTTTCGATATAATAGTCCCATTGTCTGCCCCAGTCTTTGAAGCGCTTTTCCCAGATGTTAGTTTCTTCCTTGGTGCGACCAAGAGCCCAGCCCTTAAGCCACTCTTGATTGGCAACAGCTATCTCACACGGTTTCAGTGGCGCTAGCATTAATTGCTTCAGTCCTTTTGAAGCATAGCCTTTCTCCGCGTATTCGGCCATTACCTCTTCCAGATACTCCGTCAGCATATTCTGCAATGAGGCCAGCGCCTCATTCAGTTTGTCCGGTGTACAGTGGGGATGTTCCCCCATGCATGCACAAAGACACCAATAATAGGCCTGTTCAATGTCTACCCAGCCGAAATTTTCAATCCTATCATTGATGCGCTCGAGTAATGGGGAAAATTTTACTATACAGTTGCCACGGTCGCCGCGCATTATGTCTATTAGGGCCTTCCCTTTCTCATAATGGTATGTATCCCAGAAATTATTGTGATTAAAATAGAACTGGGTCAAGGATTGGTAATTGCCCCTGGGTAGTACTTGGATAGAGCATAGTTTATCATCCGTCTCGCGTTCGGTATTCCCTTTAAAGGACTCCACACGCTTGTCCCAATACCAGTTGAGAAAGTCGCTGTATCGAGTGGGCAGACCATGTGCCAAGTCAAACCCGTTGCCGATGAGGATGATTCTATTCATGAGCGCTTGATTTTTGCCTTTGAATCATACCGTATTCTCCACAGTGAGGCGGATGCGGCCGGTTAGTAGCTGCTGCATCATGCCCTGCTTGGCCTGGCGTAGCTTGGCGAGCTTTTGCTCCAAGGCGTCAATCTCCGCGTCCATATCCGTCAGGATGGCCGCTATCGCCCGCTGCTCTGCGATAGGAGGAAAGCAGATTTGTATGTGACGAATTGCGTCCGTTGAAATGTGCACAACAGCATCGCCTTGTGCTGCCTCACTTTTTTGTGCGTTGACAGTCCGGGCGTTACAAAGGAAGCCCAGGAAAATGGGTCACATTCAACCGTTGGTGTAAGGATGATTATATCCCCGCCAACATAAGCCTCTTCATGCCCTACAAAGGCAACGGCTTTGGCTATATCTTCCTTGGTTTCGCCCGAGCAAGTAAACAAAATCTGCCCATACTCCAATTTGACTGAGGTTCGAGCAACCTCATTAGAAATATGGGAGGTGAAATGCTTGATATAATCGTTATGGCAAGTATATATCTCGCCGTAACGAATTGCCGGGATTGAACCGGTTTGTGCCTCTGAACGAGAAATGCCTTTCCCTTTAGAGAAAGTACCAATATCGGCGAGGCGGACGGTCTTCCAGGGGGCGGAGAAGCCGGGGAGGCGGCGACGGCCGGTGAGGAGTTGCTGCATGGCGCCCTGCTTGACGAGGCGCTTCTTCTCGACAAGCCGCTCCAGCTCGCCAATCAGCGCGTCAACGTCGCCCAATGCCTCCGCAATCCTCCGCTGCTCCTCAACTGGTGGAACAGAGATATTAAATTCCTCCAATTTGATCATCGGGACACTTTTTATTGTGCTACCCGTAGAAAGGCTTAATAATCTTTCTTTTGTGTTCTCTTCCTGTAAAATATATGACAGAAAGGCGGGATTGATGCATTGAGTATTAGATTTCAATGCATACACCCCTTCCTTAATGTCCCAATTCGTAGGATGCTCTTTTACCCAATAAACTTCTCCTATAGTACCCGTTCCGGAAAACAGGACATCATTCTTTTGAAGGTGGGATCGATTATTGCACAGTTGTAAGGCTGTATCATTTATTCTATCCGTTGCCTCACTTAACACTAATTTTCCACCTTTAAATTCACGGATGGTGACATAATAATTTTGCGCCTTAGGTGGGTTTAGCACAAAGAAGGAGCGAGGATTAAGCCCTGTTCGTATGCTTGTCAGACAGTCGCCAAGGGTTACCACCTCCCAGTCGTGGGGGATGGGGCCGATGTCGGTCTGTTTGAAGCGCGTCTCTTTCATAGCTGGTAGCCCATTTGGGAGAGGTGGGTGGTGACGCGCGAGGCGATGTCGGCGATGCGGGCCTCGATGGCGGGGAGGGGGTCGGCGTAGCGGTCGGCGAGGGTGCGCACATCGGCGACGATGCGGCTTGTGGCGTCGGCCATGAGGGCGTCGAGGCGCGAGCGGATGGCGGGTAGCCACTTGCGGTCGATGACCAGGCGGCGCACCTCGTCGGGGTCTCCGGACAGGAGGCTGTAGCGGGCAATCACCGCGTCGGTGAGGGTGGCGACGGCCTGCTTGAGCTCCTTGTCGAGAGCCTTCCGCTGCTTGTCGAGCTCTTTGTAGGGCTTGGCCTTCCTGGCCGCTGAGGTGGCCTCCTTGATGTCGTCGTCGTCGTCGAGGCCGTCGGTGGCGTCGTCGACAATCTGCTGCATCCGGCCCTGCAGGTCGTCGATGCGGGAGCGGAGGTCGGCAATGGCGGCTTCCTCCTTGGCGTAGTATTCGGCCACCACGATGTCGACCGGCAGCAGGTCGCAGCTGAGATCGAGATAGGTGGGACTCTTCTTCGTCGGGGCGACCACCACCTGCCAGCCGTCGCGCGACACCATGTAGGCGTCGTCCTGCAGGGTGTCGGCCCAGTATTCCATGAGCTGCTGGTAGCCGTCGTAGGCATCTACGAGGTGGTGGCTCGCGAGCGTGTCGAGCAACCGCTGGCTCCAGTCCTCGATCACGGCCTTGGGCTTGCTGTCCTTGCCGTAGGCCTCCATCAGGGGGCGCACCACGCCAACCCACTGCCCGACGGCCGTCTCAAACGCCTCGCGCTGGCCCTGCAAACTGGCGTCGTCGTTTACTGCGGCGGCGATGTCGGCGGTGACGGAGTAATACCCTTCGCGCCCCTCCAGGGGGGTGAACAGGGCGTCGCGGAGCGTGGGACAGGCCTTCCACACGGTCGCCATCTGGCCGATGTCGTGGGCCGGTATGCCTCCGTGGAGGTGTGCCTCGATGTCCTGCTGCACCTCGGTGTCGCGCGGGGTCACGTAGCGGGGTATGTTGAGGTTGTAGTCGTTGCGGTCGCGAATCTCCTCGATGGTGGCGAAGCGGGCATAGTGGGGCACGTCGCGGCGGGCGCGCCACGTGTCGACGATGCGCTTGACGTCCTGCTCGCGCAGGCGGTTCTTGGCGCCGTCCTTGGTGAAGCCGTCCTTGGCGTCAATGAAGAAGATGCCGCGGCGCTCGGCAGCCCCGGCCTTGTTGATGATGATGATCGATGCGGGTATGCCGGTGCCGAAGAACACGTTTGGAGGCAGGCCGATGATGCCCTCGATGTATCCGCGGTCCACAATCCAGCGCCGTATGTCGTACTCGGCGTTGCCGCGGAACAGCACGCCGTGGGGCAGGATGCAGGCTCCGCGCCCCGTGCCGTCCTTCATCGAGGCTATGAGGTGGAGCAGGAAGGCATAGTCGCCGCACTTCAGCGGCGGGCACAGGTGCTCGTTCCAGCGGTGGTACTCGTCGGCCACGCCGGCGTCGCCGAGCCACGACTTGACAGAGAAGGGAGGATTGGCCACGCAGACGTCGAACTGGCGCAGGCGTCCTGCGTCGCGAAACTGCGGGTCGTTGAGCGTGTCGCCCTGCTCGATCTTGGCGTTGTTCATGCCGTGGAGCAGCATGTTGAGAATGGCGAGCGAGGCGGTGGCGTTGTCCTTCTCCTGGCCGTAGGGCGTGGCGCTGTTGGGGGTCTCGGCGATGGCGCGCAGCAGCAGCGAGCCCGAGCCGCAGGTGGGGTCGTATACCGTGGTGGAGCGCGAGGTGAACTCACCGAGGCCGAGCACCTTGGCCATCACGCGGCTCACCTCGGCGGGGGTGTAGAACTGACCCTTGCTCTTGCCGCTCTGCTCGGCAAAGTTCTTCATCAGATATTCGTAGGCGTCGCCGAGGATGTCGTCGTCGGCCGAGCGGTTCTGCGAGAAGTCGAGGTTGCTGTCCTCGAAGACGCCGATGAGCTTCGACAGCGTGTCGCGAGCCTGACGCGGCGAGCCGAACTTCACAGGGTCGTTGAAGTTGGGGATGCTCAGGCGGCCGAGCTTGTTGAGGTTGGCCTCGCGCAGGCGCTCGCTGCGAATGTTGATCTGCTCGCCGATGTCGTCGCTCTGCTTGAGGGCCACGAGCGAGCGGAAGTCGCACCCTTCGGGTATGACGAAGCGCCCGGTGCCGTCGGCCTGCTTGTCGCTGAGATACTTGAGGAATAGGATCCAGAGCACATAGTCCTTGTACTGGCTGGCGTCCATCGAGCCGCGCAGGGCGTCGCAGGCGCTCCAGAGGGTGCTGTAGATCTGTGATTTCTTTATTGCCATGAGAGATCGCTACTTTTGGGTGATGTTCTGCGAGGCGAGCTTGAAGACGGCCAGCCTCTGTTCATCATTATAGCTGTTTCCGAGCAGATTTTTCAACTCGAACATGCAATCTTCGTGGTCGGGTGACGTAAAGTCGCGCCAGTCAGCGTAAACGTCTTCGTTGAAAAAATGCTCGAGGCGCCCGATGAGCGCCACGATGGCCGCCTCGTCAGCCAGGTCGGTCCAGGAGGCGCGGTTGTTCCAGAGCGCGCGGGCGAAGCGCGTCGTCACTCCTTCGGGATAAGACTGCGTGCCCTTCATGGCCTTCAGCAGGTCGATGAGCCGGCGTATCTTCTGGGCCGTGTCGGCGGTGTGCTTGTTGAGCTCGTCGATGAGGGCCTGGAGGCGCTTGGCGAAGGAGAGAGCCAGCTCCGGGTCGCGGGCGCCCCAGTCGTTGATGACGGCGCGGGCCTTGGCCTCGATAACCTCGGCAGCGGCTTTCTGGCGACCCTTTGCCTCGTCGACGGCCTTCTTGGCGGCGTCCTCGGTGTCGGTGTCGGCCGTCAGCAGGTCGAGGAACGAGAAGTCGGCCGTCGGCGGCACGATGCTCTCGGCGTCGTCGGCGCGGATGAAGCGGTCGAGCAGGGCGCGCATCTGCGCGTCGTACTGCTTGACGTCAAAGTCGTCGCCCGAGGCCTGGCGCACGCGGCGGTTGAGATTTGAGGCCTCGCACACCTCGCGGTGGATGGTGTCGGCCTCCTGCTCGGGGTAGCCGGCACGGAGTATGTAGTCGGAGATGTTGGCATAGGCGGCGCCGAGAGCCTGGGTGATGGCGTAGAACATCTCGCGCTGTGCCTTGGCTGACGACTCGCGCGCCTTGTGCTCCTCCTCCGGGAGATCAACGGGGATGGCCGGGCAGAAATGGCGCACCACATCGTCGGCGGTGTGCACCTCCTGCCGCTCCCAGTCGGCCTTTAAGGCACGGTAGGCGGCGAGGGCCAGCTCCAGGCGCTTGCTGTTCTTTACGAGCGCGTCGCTCAGGAGCCCCTCGAGGTCGGCCTGGTCGAAGCCCGAGAGGGCGCCGTGGCCGTCGTTGAAGTTCTTGATGGCGTCCTCGATGTTGTCGAAGAGGTGCTTGAAGTCGACGATGAGACCGAACTCCTTGTGCGAGAATATGGTGCGGCTGTCGGGGTTGTCCATCTCCTCTTTCAGGTCGGTGCCGAGGCGGTTGACGCGGCAGATGGCCTGGAAGAGGTTGTGGTCGCGCATGTCCTTGTCAATGTAGAGGTAGGTGGCGCTCGGCGCGTCGAAACCGGTGAGCAGCTTGTCGACCACAATGAGGAGCTTCATGCGCGAGGGGGCCTTGACAAACAGGCGCTTGGCCCAGGCCTCGTACTGCTCGGCGCCGCTCACGCCGGCGTCCTTGTAGCTCTGCGTGGCCCAGACGTTCTTGAAGATTATCTCGTTCTCGGCGCTGTCGTCGCCGTCGTTCTGCTTGCGCTTGTCGCTGTCGGAGGGGCTGTAGCTGGTGACCACGGCGCAGCGGTCGGCCAGGGTCTTGTCGGGGCTGATGTGGGTGAAGAACTCGTAGTATTTGTAGGCGGAGTAAATGTCGCCGGCCACGAGCATGGCGTTGCACCAGTCCTCGGTGAGCGGGTAGCGCTTCATGTCGTCGAGGATGGAGTAACCGATCCGGTGTATGCGCTCGCTGCTGGAGTAGACCTTCTGGAGCGTGGCCCAGCGGTCCTCGATGGCCTGCTTGTTGGCGTCGTTGAGTCCGTGGAGCAGTTCCTCCTTCTTCTTGTCGAGCTTGTCCTGGCTGGTAATCTCCTGCTCCACGTCGCGAGCCTCGTACTGGAGGTCGAGGATCACGCGGTCGTCGACGGCCTCCTTGTGGAGGTACTTGTGGATGAACTCGCCGAAACGGTGCTCGCTCTCGTTCTTCACCGAGCGGTAGGCCTGGTAGCCGCGCTTCTTCTGGTCGTGGAGCAGCGGCGTGCCGGTAAAGCCGATGAACATCACGTCGTCGCCCATGATGGCGCGCATGGCCTCGTGGAGACGCCCCGACTGGGTGCGGTGACACTCGTCGACGAACACGAACTTGTGGGTGCCCTTGGCCCGGAACTTCCCGCCGAACTTGGAATTGACCAACGCGGTGAGCTCCTTGAGGTAGGTCTCCAGCGGAATGGGTGCGTCATCGTCGCCAATCACCTCCTTGCCGGTGTCGGGGTCGATGTGGCGGCCGAACTTGTGGATGAGCGAGCATACCAGCCACTCGGTGCCAGAGTGCAGGGCCGAGAGGAGGTCGTCGGACGACTTGGCGCGGTGTATGGCCCCGGTGGCGTGGGTGAAGGTGTTGGCAATCTGCATGTCGAGCTCTGTGCGGTCGGTGATGACGAGCACGCGCGGGTCGGGGAAATTGCGCTGTATGTACTTGGCGAGCCACACCATCGTCAGGCTCTTGCCGGAGCCCTGGCTGTGCCATATCACGCCGCTGGCCTTGTCGCGCAGACGGGGCATAGCGGCTCGCAGGGCGTGGAACTGATGGGGGCGCATCACCTTTTTGGTGCCTCCGTCGTTGACTACGCCGTAGCGGAAGAGGTCGAAGAAAACGTCCTTGCGGAAGAACTCCAGGAAAGAGTCGGTGTCGGAAAGCCGTGTGCCGGGCTCCTGACGGTCTTTCTTCCACGGTGTCCAGAATTTCTCGGGGGTGAGGATTGTGGCGTAGCGGAAGCCGTTGCTGTCGCGGTCGCCGGTGTCGTTGCTGGCATTGGCAGCAACGGTGTACTGCACCGTTGTGAAAAACGAGGGGATGAGGTCGGCCTCGTTGCTCAGGTGCTGCTTGATGCCCTCTTGGAGGGTGACGGTGCTGCGCTTGAGCTCGATGACGGCCAGCGCGATGCCGTTGACGTAGACCACGATGTCGGGCCGGCTGTGGCTCCCCGTGAGCGGATCGATATAGCTTACCTCCTCGGCAATGGCAAAATGATTGGCAGTCGGGTTGTCAAAGTCGAAGAAGGAGACATTCTCATGCGGCTTGTCGGGTGCCGGCTGGGCCTTGACGTGGCTGATGAGGGTCTCGTATAGGGTGTTGTTGGCGTCGAGCAGCTTGCCTTTCTTCGGACTGGTGAGCCGTGCCTGCTTTAGCAGTTCCTCCACTGCCCGGTCGATCTGATATGGGGTGTATTTCTTCGTTGACGAGAGGAAGCGGCGCACCTCGCCCTCGATTACCGGACTGTTGGCACAGCCGTCTTCCAGAGCCTTGGCGCCCTTGGCATACTGGAGCTTGCCCAGATAGTCATATCCGAGCTGGTGGCGTATAAGGCTGACGATGGCGTCCTGATACTTGCGTTCTTTGGGGCTTATATAGTCGGAGGTCATGAGGATACAGGCATTTCGTTGAGTTGCTGGCGGAGAGTCTCCCAGCCGGGCAGATAGGTGTCTAGCAGGCGGTAGAAGCGGTCGGAGTGGGTGCGCTCCACCAGGTGGAGCACCTCGTGGGCTACCACGTATTCGATGCACCCTAACGGCTTCTTGGCCAGCTCGAGGTTGAACATTATGTGGCGAGTCTGCTTGTTGCAGCTGCCCCAGCTGCGCGTCATGGGCATCACCTCCCAGTGGGGCTTCTCCACCTCCACGCGCTTGCACCAGCGGTCGACGAGCGACGGCAGCGTGGCCTCCAACTGCTCACGATACCAGTGCTGGAGCAAACCCTTGGCGTTCTCGCGGCCACGGCACTGCACCACGATGTAGTCACCCTCCAGACAGACGCGCTGCGGGGTGCCAGGCACAACGTCGACACGCAGCCTATAGAGCTCACCCTTGAAGTAATGGGCCTCGCCGCTGACATATTCACGGGGAGCCTCGAGCGTGTGCGATGTGGCCGCTTCGCGCTTCTCAATCAGCCATACCCATTTGGAGAGGACAAAAAGACGTATCTGCGCGTCGGTGGCCGCCTGGGGCACGCTCAGGTGCACCCGCCCGTCGGGAGGATATACCGACAGGTGCATGTGCTTGATGGGCTTGTGCTCCACCTCTATGTCAATGCCGTTGACGTTCATTTAGGTGCGGTACTGACCAGTAGTTCGCGCTGGTCGACATTTAACAATCGGGCAATTTCCGACAGGGTGTTCAAATCGGGCTGGGAGGTGTTGGTGCACCATTTAGACACGGTGGTAGGATCCTTGCCCAATTGCTCGGCCAACCACTTGTTAGTGCGTCCCACATCCGCCAGTACGGCTTTGATGCGATTTATCTTGTCCATATCATTAAATCTGTGTCGAACGCAAATTTACTGCTTTATCGCTATTCTTCCAAATAAACTTATCAACACATGATTTTTGGAAAATCAGAGTCCGAAAAAAGTCAGCCGGGCTTCGCAGCGGGGCTGACTTCCATGAAACAAAACAACAAACTAACCAACAATTTACCACTAACCAAAAATCAACTAACCTTTAATCAACATTCACTCTCTGAGATGGGCCTCACGGCTGCAATATGGGATAGAGCCAGATGGCGGGGGTTCAGTAGAACTCCTGGATGGCGCTGTAGTTCTTGAAGGCGGCGGCGCCGTAGTAGGGCGCGAAGGTGTAGTAGAGGCCGTAGGGGATGGTGTACTCGTTGAAGTTGACGCCGTTGTAGCTGGAGGCATTGGAGGCCGAGGTACCGACCCGGCAGAAGATCTCTGTCACCTTCAGTTGCTGGGTCAGGCCGGCGAAGCGCGTGGCCTTTTCGGAGGCATCGCTGATGAAGATGTTCTCGAAGTCGTAGAGGTTGACGTCGCCGACGAAGGTGTCCGAGAAGTCGTAGGCCGCAGTGTTCTTGGCAAAGAGTCCGGCCGGAGCCGTCTTCAAGGACGTGCACATCGCGAAGCAGCTGGAGAAGGTGGTCACCGCAGGACAGTTAGCGAACAGCGCCGCCGGAATCGTGGTGATGCCGGTGCTCGAAAAGGTGTGGCCGAACGACGTCACCAACGTGTTGTTGGCAAACAGAGCCGAAGGGATGGACGTCAGGGCCGTGCAGTCGCGGAAGGTCTCCGAGAAGGAGGTGACATTTGTGTTGTTGGCGAACAGCGTCGACGGGATGCTCGCCAACTGTGAGCACTCCTTGAAGGTGGCCGCGAACGTTGTAGCGGCCGTGTTGGCCGAGAAGATTGTCGGCACCGTCTTGAGGCTGGTACAGCCCTTGAAGGCAGACGAGAAATTCGTCGCCTCCGTGCAGTAGGAGAACAGTGCCGAGGGTATCGCCGTCAGCTTGGTGCAGTTCTGGAACACACCGGTGAAGTCCTTGGCCTTGGTGTTGTAGCGGAACAGGTAGGACGGGATGGTGGAGATGCCGGTGCAGCCGTTGAAGGACGAGGTGAAGGTCGTGGCGGCTGTACAGTTGGCGAACAGCGACGAAGGGATGCTTGTGATGCCCGTGCAGCCGCTGAAGGTCCCGCTGAACAGCGTGGCTGCCGTATTCTTGGCGAACAACGCCGCCGGAATCGACGTCAGGCCGGTGCACTGTGCGAAGAGCGAGTTGAGGTTCGTCGCCCGGGTGTTGTTGTCGAGCAACCCTTCCGGTATTGCCGTGAGGCCGCTGCACTGGTAGAACAAGGCCGGCATGCTCGTGGCCGCCGTCTGCTTGTCGAACAGGCCGGAAGGAATGGATTTCAGCGAGGTGCAATAGGCGAAGACGAAGTTCAGCGAGTTCAGCTTCGTCATCGGCTCCAGGAGGCCGCTCGGTATCTCCTTCAGCGCCGTGCAATTGTAGAAACCGTAGCTGATGGATGTGATGTGCGGGTTCTTGGCGAAGCAGTCTTCCGTCACCGTCGTGAGCGCCGTGCAGTTCTGGAACAGGCCGGAGGTGAAGGAGGTGGTTCGCAGCAGTGGGGTGTCGACCGACTTCAGCAGCTTGGCCGCCGTAGAGCCCGCAGGGCTGTTCTCGGGATAGACATTGAATGATAGGCGTGGAATCTGCTTCTTTGAGGTGTCGGACTGGCTGGTGTAGAGGCGCACGACCTTGGTACCGGCGGAGGTATAGGTGTGCGACATGTTGTCGAGCGAGAGCGTGTGGCTGTCATCGGTGATGTAGCCGTCGCCCCAGAGGGAGGCCAGCGCAAAGCCTGTCTCGGCGAAGTTGAGCGGCCAGCAGAAGGTAGAGCCGGAGGACACGGAGAGCGTCCACTGCATGTAGTCGAAGGAGAACGGCACTGTCAGCACCTTCGTCTCGCCGTCGGCGTCCGTGACCGAGAGGGAGTATTCCGTGCCGGAGGTCATCTTCTCGATGTCAAGCTGCGAGAAGGGGATGTAGAGCATGCCGTCATCAGCCACGCCGATGGGGTTCTTGAGCACGTTGGTGCCCGCTGCATCCTTCATCGAGTTGATACGCGAGCCGGGCATGGCCGTGCCAGCAACGTGGAGGTCTTCCTGATAGGCCGTGAGGGGTATCTCGGGCGAGATCCAGTCGTCAATCTCGATGCCGACCACCAGGCCGCCCTTCGAGATCTTGAGCACGAAGTTGTAGCACTGACTTTGTAGAAGGTCGAGGTCGAACTCGGCCGACACGTTGTTGGCGGCGCCGTTGATGGTGCTCTCTACCGAAACCAGGAAGTGGTTTCCGGCACCCTCACGGTCGGGAATGACCATCTGGTATGCGTCGGCCCCGGTGAGTTGGACTACTTCCTCGCCGATAGCTGAAACAGCGAAGTCATCTGATGTCAGGGTATAGGAGTAGCCGTCGTAGGCGTGGTCCGACCATTCGCCCGTGGCCAGGTTGAGCGTTGCCGAGGAAGCGCTGTTGCTCTCAATCCTCACCGACTGCACCTCCAGGCCGTCGACCGTGGCCATCGCCCGGAAACCGATACAGCTCAGTGCGTGGTGGAAGGTCAGCGACACCTCCTGCGTCGTGTTGGTTAGGCCGACAGCTGAGGCATAGCACAGGTCGGCCTGCTTGTTGTTGGCGTCGTAGCGCACCTTCGGGTCACCGCTGTCCGACGGCCCGGTGAGCACTTCGATTGACGGCTTGTCCACCGGCGCATAGGCGTAGAACGAAAGCTCCGCGTCAGCCGAGTTCGGCCAGTATTTCACCGGCGTGTAAGTCCAGGCCCCGTCGGTGTACTCGACGCGCTGGTCGTACATGAAGTCGGGCGTGTTGCCAAGGTAGGCGAACACCGAGAAGCCTTCGCGGATGGTGACGTTGTCGGTCTGGGCGGCACGCGACAGCGAGCCGGTCGAGAAGGTGACAGAGCGGTTGCCTGTTGTTGTGGCCACGCCTGCCATGTCATCGTCCTGGCACGAAGCGAGGACAATGACTCCGGCGGCCAAAAGAAGTGATTGCAGTTTCATGGGCGGTAGAGTTCGATGCGGGTGTGACGGTTTGCCTCGGCAGGCGAGTGGGTGGAGATGCCGCCGTGATGGGCCTCCTCAATCTGCTCGTCGGTCACGCCGAGGCTGGTGAGATGGTCGCAGATGAAGCGTGCGCGGGCGCCACTGAGGTTCATGTTTTGCGCAACGGAGCCGGTGGCCGCGTCGGCCGCGCCGACCACTCGCACGACCAGATTGTACTCCTGTGCCAGACGCGCCACCTCGTCAAGGTTGATCAGCTGGCTCTCGTCAGTGAGTGTGGCCGTGCCAATGCGGAAGAAGAAGTAGACGGGCACGCCTATGCAGGCGTCGCCGGTCGAGAGGTCGGCCAGATAGCGGCCCCAGTCATCAGTCTCCTCCGCGCCGTTGGTTTGGGCAGCCGTCTGGTCTGTGTGGTCGTATTTCCAATCCCTGACCTCCCCGTTTGCGAAGCCGAGCGCCGAGAGGTCGGCATCGTCATAGCCATAGCCGCGCAGGCGCGCCATCAGCGAGTTGAGACCGCTGTAGTCGTTGCGCGGGAATCCGGTTCCGAAACCGAGGCTGTCGGCCTCCATCGCGGCGATGTCCCCGCCATAGCGCTGGAGCAGCCCCTCGATGCGCAGAATCTTCTTCAGCTCGCCGATGACGCGCACGTCGGCCGAGTGAGCCGAAACCAGTTTCTTGTTCTGGTCTTGCAGAGAGCAGGCCCAGGCCCACAGCTGGTCGTGCTGCGTCTGGTACGGGCGCGGGTCGATGACGCGCTTCCAGCCGACCGTGCCGAAAGTCCAGGTGAACCCTGCCGTGAGGTTGACGAGGTTGTCGCCGAGCGAGCGCGACGAGCCGATGCCGTCGAAGTCCTTGAAGGTAGTGGTGCCCCCGAGTTCCAGCGTGACGGCCGCGCGGTCGGTCAGCCGGTAGCGCCCCTGCACCCCGTAGGAGAAGGCGAAGGGATTGGTGGAAAGATGTGCGTTGTGGAGGAACCCCACGCCGACATAGGGAACGATGTCGAAGCGTGTGGATGTCTGGCTCGGCCAGAACTCGCGCAGGGCGTTCCACATCAGGTCTGCATGGTAGCTCTGGAAGGAGTGCGAGACCAGATTCGCCGCCTTGAAGCGCCAGCCGTCGAACGACAGGCGTGTTGCGATTGTGGGGGTGAACCACTTGCCCACCTCCAGGCGCACGAGCGGTTTCATGCGGCCGAAAGCGTCCTCGCAGCCGAGGGGCGAGCCGTAGAACACGGAACCACCGACGCCGGCGCCGACGAACCAGTTCGAGCGCCAGCCATCGTCCTTGTAGACCCCTTCGAGATAGGTCGGCTGAATCGGTTTCGGCCTCTGGCTTGTGACCGCAGAGGCCCGCTGCTTGAGCTGTGTCTCCTGCTTCTGTATGTTCGCTCCGGCCGACAGCGCCAGCGTCATCGCGAGAGACAGTAAAAGGTATTTCTTCATGTTTCGGTTGATTGGAATGTGTTATCACTTGCGTTTGACCGAGCGCGAGCCGGGTCGCATCATCGCATGGGCGCGCTGCAGGCAGCGCATCGCCCAGCGGCGGTCGTCCTCGTCATCCTTGCGCCCCCACGGCAGATCGCTCCCGCCGCCACCGCCGCCGCTTCCCTGAGCGAACTGCGTCGCCTGGTCGACATACCCGGCAAAGAGCAGGGTGGCACACTTGACTATCCGGTTGGTGTCGGCAGCAACGTCATTCAGCAGGGAGCCGTCGAAGGCCGCCAACTCTTTGTCGGAGGTCGCATTCTTGGCCGCATTTCTGAACTCTGCAACCATCTGCGAGAATCCGGCTTCGATGACACGAAGTTTGGCGTAGACAGCACTGTCTTTCGTGGCCCATGACATGGACTGGTTGACGGCATCGAGCTTGTTCTGCTGCTCCTTTATCTCCGACTGAAGACCACTCAGGATGTGGTTTGCCCTGTCGAGCTTCTCCTCCTTGTCAGCTATGGCACTGGCCACTTTCTCCAGCTCGCCCTCCTTTATCTCAATCTCGGCGGCTATCTGGTTTCGGCGCGACGAATCTTGCGATTTGAGGTCATTGAGCTGCCGGATTTCCTTCTCCAGCTTTGAGCGTTTGTCTTCGAGATTTTGGAGCATCGACCGCAAGCCCTTGACGCGCTTTTCGGCCTGCTTGATCTGGTAGCGAAGTTCAGACAGCGTAAAGGCGTGGTCAGCAATCTGTGCCTCCAAGTCACTGGACTGCCGGGCGAGGTCGCGGTAGAACTTTTGTGGATTGCTGTGCCTGGCGCCAGACTGGTGTATGTCGACACCCCGGGCCAGACCCCAGCGTTTGTTCACGCGGGCGAGCTTGTCGTGCAGGGCCAGCATGCGCTGCCGGTATTCCCACTTCGAGTCGCCGCAGAAGACCTTCTTGAAGGACAACTGTCCGCGCTCGTCGATTGGCAACACCGTGCAGTGGATATGTGGATTGGTCTCGTCGAGGTGGACGTAGAAACCGACGATGTTGTCCTCGCCCCACTGATCGCACGCGAAGCGGTAGATATCCTGCGCCCAACGCTCGATGGCGGGGTCGCGCCGGATGTGCGAGTGGTCGATGTATTTGTCCTCGACGTTGACCTTTTGGGCGCCGAAGGCGAGCTGGTGCATACGCTCGCGGTTACCGCCGAATATGATCCTGGCAGCCACACGGCGTGGCTTGCGAGGATTGCCTTCGTTGGGGTCACGGAGCCCGAGCTGGGCCAGGCGCAGCCGTATGCGGTCGGGCACCGACCGGCTGCGGTCGATGGGCTGCACCACGCCGCCACGGGCAATCTCGAAGTTGAGATGCTCGCGAGTGCGGTCGTAGCGGCCGTCGCGCACGGCCTTCTCCCAGCGCTCGTCGCTCCACCGGCGCTGATACTCGTCGCTCTCATTGGCATTGATGCCGGTGGACGAATGGATGTCCATCACCTGTTTTGCGGAATCGCTCATTTGTCAGAAATTTTGAAGTCGAGCTTGCTCGTTGTGTGGTCAGTCTCCACCCTGCCGATGGCAGGGGTGGGTATTAAGCTCCCCACTCCCTAGCGTAAGTGGAACCGGGCAAGCCCGTCGCCGTGGAGGGCGGGCAAGCCCGCAGCGGAACACAAACCACACACCGGGGCCTCTGGCCGCGTCTTACAAGCCCGGCAGGCGGTTGGCTTCTGAAGAGGATGAAACGTCGGCAGACGGCGTTTTAGACGGCAAAAGAGGGGGCATAGAGCCAAGCTCGCGCGACACGGCTGAGAGGATGCTCTCGGCCGTGTCAACCAGGTCGGCCAGCATCCGCGTGTACATCACGTTGATGTCGCGCCCCGGGTCGGCTACAAGCGCCTTCACCAGTTCCTCGAACCGCGCGGCATCGCCGGCGCATGTGCGGTAGTATGTGTCGAGCATCGACTTCTCCACCTTGGGCGAATAGAGTCGGCACATCAGTCGGCGATATGTGGACAGCAGGATGTCGTCTGTGAGCCAAGCCACATGCCGCCGCTGCTCGATGGAGTAGAGCTGCTGTCCGTTCTCGTCGGTGAGGGGCGAAGTGCTGACGGAATCACTCAGGGGGCATCCGTCGAGGTCGACAAGAACCGGTTTCTGAGGATTGGGGGTGAGTGTCACCAGTCCGTCCTCGCGTGAGAACTCGTTGAGCGTGTCGAAGATGTGCTGTCCGGGACCCCACTTGAAGCGCAGCGACACGATGTCGATCTGTGAGCACTTGACGTGGCTGGTGATGACGAGCTGCTTGAGATCGCACAGCTCGTGCAGGAACAAGCGGACAGTGACGCGCGACCAGTGCCACTGTTTTGCGAGCTCGGTGAGGGTGACCACGAACTCGCCGGGCACCAGGTCGAAGGTCTTGCCGAAGCGGCTAACCTGGCCGGGTGAGTTGACGGCGCGCAACAGCAGGTCGAGGAACGCCTCGCAGCGGGTGTACGACCCGTCGGGCGTGGTCTTGAGATAGTCGAGCAGCGACCTCGAAATCTCAATGTGTCTGATCTGGATTGGATTTTCGGGAGTCATTTACAAGCAAGAGTTTAGAGGTTTTGTCGAGGTGGTGCGAATGGGCCTCCTTGCCATTCATGTGGTCGAGGAAATCTGTATAGAAGCCCGGCGAGTTGACACGGGCAATGACCGCATCCGACGGAAGGAAGTAGGCGGCTAAAAGCAGCACGGCAACGGTGAAGGCGAAGGGGAAGCCCTGGGGTACGAACATGGTCAGCAGGACCAGTGCGAAGGCCGTCTTCTGACCACCCCGTGAGGTGAGCCATGAGAACAGACGCGAGGACGCTCGCGTGGAGAACAGCACGCAGGCGATGGCCGTAGTGGGCAGGAGCCAGACGGCCGACTTGTCGGGCCGCATCCAGCAGTAGTGGAGCAGGCACAGGCTGGTCAGAGCGACCATTGCCACAAAGCGTTGGGCGATGCCGTCGTTGGCCATCCTCAGATCGAATCCGAGGCGCCCGCGCTTGCGTCGCTTCCAGCGTCGGCGTGCCAGCCACGGCACCACGAGAAACGTCAAGGCGTAGCCCATTTGTATGAGCAGCGTGACCGTTTGCATCACTTGTCGTTTTTGGTGGGACGGCCGGTGGCCCGGGCGTAGTTCTTGCCGATGCGCAGGTTCAAGCGCCCGGTGGTGGCGGCCAGGAAGATGCCGTTGACATCTTCGGGCGACAGACAGCCTCGCTCGTAGCGGAGAGCCCTGAAAGGGTCTTTCTTGACGAGGCGCTTGATGGCGGCGTCGATGGCGCGCTCCGATACCAGGAAGAGGCTCCCGGGCTTGACGGTCTCGCTGCGCTTCAGCGCCAGGATGGGAAGCACGCGCGCCATGTGAGGCACCGAGGCGTAGGGGTCGTAGTCGGCGAAGACGCAGAAGATGTCCTCGGTGTTGATCGTGGCCCAGCGGCACTCGGTATTGACCACGGCGATGATGTAGGATAATTGGGAATCAGTCATTTGGATATGTGGGGAATGAATAATCTTCGTCTTTGAAAAGGTTGAGCCAGAGGATGCCCATCGTGGCATAGCTGACAAGCAGCTCGATGTCGGTGGTGGTCATCGTGGCAGTCTGGTAGCGCTTGGCAAAATCCGGCTCAGCACACATCTTGGCCAGGGCTGCATCGAGTTCCGTTTCGGAGAGTAGAAGCACACGATTTTTGTAGAATGAGCCGTGGCCTCTGACCACTCGTAAGGCGAGTGTCCTGACCAGACGCTCTTTCATGCGTCCGCGGTTGGCGACGGCAAAATGGCCCACGCTCTCCTTGTCGTCGATTTTCAGCCAGGCACAGCGGGTGCGTATGGCTTCGTGGAGCTGGTTCCAGGCACCGTCGTTCATACGAACTGCACGATGAGGTCGTGGAGCGAGATGGCCATGAGGTCATCGCTCGCCAGTTTCTGCACCCGCTCCAGTTCGTCCTGGAGATCGAGTCTCATCAACTCGGCTGAGGAATAGATGGTGACCGACACACTCATGGCTTTTCCCCCGTCGCCGGTGACGGCGTTGAACTTCACCATCTCTGATTCCAGAGGCCGGGAGAAGACGCACAGGCTGTGGCCGTAGGTGCTCATTTTCGACGGCACACGGCGATAGAGCAGCAAGTGACCGGAGAGGGCCATGCGGATGGCGTCGAGGTTCATCGGTACGGCCAGGGAGTACGAGGCAGTAATGCTGTCCTCATCCTCCTCGACCCACTCCCGGTGTCCCGGGTCTATGATTTGGTGGTATCGCAGTTCAGCAATCTGCTCGAAATTGCGGAGCAGGAGCTGAAGATGTGTCGCGAGGTCGGTTTTCATGATGATTGGTTTATCTGATTCGTCTGTGGAGTGACCGGCTGATGACAGTACCAATCATTCCGACCGCAAATATATATACAAACTTTCGGACAAATAGCAAACAGAAATGCCGTGCAACAATCAGTTTCAAGGTTGTAAAGAACCGTTGTCTTAGACCCGAACCCAGTTTGTACTATCGGGCTTATTTTGTCTGATATGTGAAAACTCTGAGAAAATTTTGTATCTTTGCAATCGAACATCAAGTTTCGCATTGCGATGGACAAAATCGGATATATAATGATCGCGCCGGGCTACGACTGTCTGGAAGCAGACCGGAAATGGATGGCCGACCAAGGCTGCACGACCGTCTATGAGGAGGATATGCGGCATGAGAAGAAGCGCCCGATGTGGCACGAACTCATGGCGAAGGTCAAACGTGGCGACACGCTCTACCTGCCCCGACTGTCGCACGCCATGCGCGGCTCGCGCGAGCTGGCGGCCTTCCTCGAGGCCACGCGCGTCAACTGCGTGCGTGTGGTCGCCTTCCGTGACCGGCTCGACACGGCAGACCAGTTGTTCCCGGCCATGCCGACACGCCAGCTGCTCGACCTCGTCGCTGCCGTGCCCCACGATGCCGTGGCGCTGCGGCGTGCCGCGACACAGGCCGTCGCGAAGCCTCGCGTGCGGAAACTCAAGACACCGAAGGTGATGACCACGGCCGAGCGCGACGCCACCATCATCAACCTCTACAAGAGCGGCCTCCCCATCAGCGAGATTTGGAAAGCCAGCGGCTTCAAGAGCCGCTCGTCGCTCTATCGCATCCTCGACCTCCACGGCATCGAGTACAACCGTGGCTACTCGCGCGCCGAGAAAGCCCGCAAGGCAACTGGCCGGTCACCAGACCACAAAACTCCCGGCAATGGTGACGATTGACGTTATCACCTTCAGTCCAACGGGAGGGACGCAGCGTGTAGCCTCCTTCCTCACCTCCGGCGGCGCCGCCACCCCCAAGCACCCCCAACTCTACCTGTAATCTGCACCCGGCACAACATGCGACACCCTAAGTTTAACCCTGCTGCCTATATCAGAAATCGCGCCCGTCAACTGCCGTTGGGAGAATGTTACATAAGCCGTCCGGTTGTGGAGGCACCCAGCACGGTCTGTGCTGTTACCAGAATCCAACCCTCTGGTAAGTTGATGGTAGGCCTTTATATAGTTGACAACTATGGGAGAGGACTATGTGAGTGCCTGGGCTTATGCAATAAAGCTCCCGAAGACCTGCCTGACCTGCTTTGGCAATTCAAAAGTTTGGGCGAAATGCGCCCGACCACCTATGCTGAGGTGCACAACAAGATATATGCGGGACTCGAGTTCGCAGAGGAAGCCGGCCTCCGTCCACATCCCGATTGGCAGGTTGCACGTTTCATCCTCGAAGAAGATGAGGACACTATTCCTTTGGAGGAAGTCAATCTTGGGTGGAAAGGCATCCATCTTTTCATGGCCTTTAACGACAGGGAGGCGGCCAACTATAAGAAGACAGTCGAGAAACATTTGGCTCCGGATGAGTTCGCAATAGTAGTGCAAGATGAAGACCGCGAAATCGGTTATCGTACCTACTACGGTAATCCCTTGGGCTTTACCTCCAAAATTGTGATTGAACCAGCTAGCAAGAAAAAATAATGTGGCAGCAAGTTGAGATAACGCTGAGGGCACGGGCACGAGGGTTTCATCTCGTGACCGAAGAGGTGGTGCGGCAGTTGCCGGCATTGCCGAGCGTGGGGTTGTTGAACCTGTTCTTACAGCACACGTCGGCCGCGCTGACCATCAACGAGAACTACGACCCGGACGTGCGTGTCGACCTCGAGGCCATCTTTGACCGTCTGGTGCGCGAACGCGAGTCCTACTACACCCATACTATGGAAGGCCCTGACGATATGCCGAGCCACGCCAAGACAGTGCTCGTCGGCCCCTCGCTCACCATCCCCGTCTCCGACGGACGCCTCAACCTCGGCACCTGGCAGGGCATCTATCTCTGCGAGTTCCGCAACCACGGCGGTCCTCGACGCCTCGTCGCCACCATCTCCGGAGAATGAAATCATGACAAAAATCAACCATATCGGCATTTACGTCTCCGACTTGGAGAAGTCACGCGAGTTCTATGAGTATTGGCTCAAAGGCGTTGCCGGGACCCTTTACGAGAACCCCGCCAAGGGATTCAAGTCCTATATTCTGAACTTCGGAAACGGCGCCACCCTGGAACTGATGACAAAAACAGGCATCCACGGCCAGCAGGCTCTGGGTCAATGCCACGTTTCTTTCAGTGTCGGCAGCCGGGAGCGGGTGGATTGGCTGACCAATCGGATGAAAGCGGCCGGCATCCCCGTGTTAGACGGTCCACGAACCACCGGCGACGGCTTTTACGAAAGCACCATCACCGACCCGGACGGCAATATTATCGAATTGACAGTGTGAATTTTATGAGTCCTGACAACAGGAAATGGAAGATACTCTCGTCGGAGTATCTGGTGCGCAGGCCGTGGCTGACGGTGCGGCGCGACAAAGTGGAGCTGCCCGACGGCCGCGTGAACCCCGAGTTCTACGTGCTGGAATATCCGGCGTGGGTCAACGTCATCGCCATCACCGACGACGGCCGCATTATCATGGAGCGCCAGTACCGCCACGCGCTTGGCGAGACCAGTTTCGAAATCCCCGCCGGCGTGGCGGAGGAAGGCGAGACGCCCCTTGAGGCCGCCCAGCGCGAACTGGAGGAAGAGACCGGCTACGTGGGAGGCGAGTGGACGCAGATCGTGGAAATCTCGGCCAACCCGGGCCTGATGGACAATCTCACCCACTGCTTCCTGGCCAAGGGCGTCAAGCCCGAGGGCAAGCGTCACCTCGACGACACCGAAGACTTAGAGGTCGTGCTTATGGAACGTGACGAGGTGGTGCGCCTCCTCCAAACCGACCAACTGCGCCAAGCCCTCATGATAGCCCCGCTCTACAAAGCCCTGTACAACAATTTGATTTGAAAAAAGCCCATGACCATCGAACAGTTCCAACAGATGATAGCCGACGGTTTCCCACTCGAGGGGGCCGAGATGATAGAGTTCATGCGCGAGCAGAGCAGCCTGTCGCAGCGCGTGCAGGCCAGGCTCAACAGCGGGTATCACACACCCGAGGAAATTCGCGAGCTGATGAGCGAGATTGTGGGCTACCGCGTGGATGACTCCTTCAGGATGTTCCCACCGTTCTACACCGACTTCGGGCGCAACATCCACCTGGGCAAGGACGTTTTCATCAACTCCAACTGCCAGTTCCAGGACCAGGGCGGCATCTTCGTCGGCGACGGCTGTCTTATCGGCCCGAGCACCATCATCGCCACGCTCAACCACGACCAGGACCCCGACCGGCGCCAGAACATGCACCACGCCCCGGTGCGACTGGGACGCAACGTCTGGACAGGCGCCCACGTCACCATCCTCCCCGGCGTAACCATCGGCGACGGCGCCATCATCGCCGCCGGCGCCGTCGTCACAAAAGACGTGCCTGCGCGCGAAGTATGGGGAGGTGTCCCGGCGCGGCTGATAAGGGTAATTCCACCGAAGGAATGACAAAGGCTATTGATATTGAGGCAACCTTGCTGGCGATGGCCGATCCGCGCCAGGCCGAGGTCTTGAAACGTTTTTTCAAGACCGGCTCGGGAGAGTATGGCGAAGGCGACAAGTTCGCCGGTCTGAAGAACCCGCAGGTGAGGCTCGTGGTAAGGGAGGCGTGGCGCGACGCCCCTCTCAGCGAGGCCGTTGAGTTGGTGGAAAACAAAGTGCACGAGGTGCGTCTTTGCGGACTTCTCATCATGGTCGAGCAGTTCCTGCAGGCCATGAAAAAGAAGGATGACACAACGATGCAACGCATCCTCGAGACCTATGTTTCCCTCCATCCGCACGTCAACAACTGGGACTTGGTCGACCTCTCGGCCATCAAGATTGTCGGCAACTATGAAGTGCTCCACCCGGAATGGTCGCTCATGGACGAGTGGATAAAGCCGGGGCATACGCTCTGGCAGCGACGCATTGCGATGGTATCGACGTGGATGCTCCCGCGCCACGGACGGCCTGAGGTATGCCTCGAACGCGCCCGAATGCTGCTCGACGCGAAAGAAGACCTGCTCCACAAAGCCGCCGGGTGGATGCTCCGCGAGGCATGGAAGAAGGGCTACCGAGAGGAGGTGCGCGATTTCCTCCACCATAATGTCACCCGCATGCCGTCGGTCATGCTATCCTACGCCTGCGAGCAAATGGCCGATGACGAGCGCCGGGAGTGGCAGGCAAAACGCAGAGGACAATGAACGTTGAGGAGGTGCGCGAATACTGCCTGGCCAAGCCGTGGGCCACGGAGGACATGCCGTTTGGCGACGGCTACGTGACGCTTCGCATCGGCGGCAAGATCTTTTGCTGCCTGATGCTTGATCGAGGCCCGCTGGCGCAACTGAAATGGAATCCCGCGGAGTTTGACGATGTTGTAGAACGTTACCTCTGGGTGACGCAGGCGTGGCACTGGCACAAGCGCCACATGATCCAGTTCGACTGCGCCGACCCGACGGTCGATGGTGCTGTTGCCCGCACCCTCATCGACCGCGCCTATGAAGTGGTATATGGCCGACTGCCGAAACGAATAAAAGCCGAATTGAAATGATTACTTGGGTAGGAAAAGGGAAAGTCGAGAATGTAAATGAGTTGGTCGAGGTGTGGGAGGCTTCGGTCCGAGCCACCCACGACTTTCTCAACCAGGAGGATATTGAGTTCTACAAATGTATTGTCCGCGAGGCGCTAATGAAGGTGACACTGTTAGTGAGCCGGGCTGATAATGGTGCTATAAAAGGCTTTATCGGGTTTAATCCCGGATGTATAGAAATGCTGTTTGTGCACCCCGACTGGATTAGAAAAGGAGTCGGGCGCAGCTTAGCGCTACACGCCATAAAAATGCACTGCCGCAAGGTTGATGTCAACGAACAAAACCTTGCAGCCCGGCGCTTCTACGAGGCTATGACCTTCAAAGAGGTAGGGCGCGATGCCGTTGACAGCTACGGCAAGCCTTATCCAATACTCCATATGGAATCATTACTGTCCGCTAAAAGTTAGCGACCGACCTAAAAGATAGGGCTGGCCTCCGA
>CAZLSW010000043.1:0-27632 GCA_964562375.1 uncultured Muribaculaceae bacterium
AAATTATCAAACACAGTCCTTATTCCTATCCTTACACTTTGCTCACTGTCCGCCTCGGCTCAGTGGGCAAAAGTGTATACTACCGCCGGCGATCGCTCGGTCGACCTCGAACCGTCGCTCGTGCTGTCGTCGTCGGCTACTGCCAATATCATGGTTGACCCCAATACCAAATACCAGGAGATCGACGGCTTTGGCTACGCGATCACCTACGCCGCTTGCTACAACTTGATGCAGATGAATGAGGCGATGCGCGAGGAACTGCTCAAGCGCACGTTTTCCCCCACGGCAGGCTACGGTTGTTCTTATGTGAGAATCTCTATTGGCACTAACGATTTCTCGAGCACGGATTATACTCTTTGTGACACTAAGGGATCGGACGGCAACCTTCTTCAGGATTTCGCCCTCCACACCGACGAGACCCAATACGTGATTCCCATCCTCAAGCGGATTCTTGCCTATAATCCCAATCTCAAAGTTATCGCCACTCCCTGGACCCCTCCCACTTGGATGAAATCCAACTCCACGTGGATTGGTGGCGAGCTTTCGAGCGATTATTATGCGACCTACGGCGAGTATTTCGCGAAGTTCGTGCAAACGATGGCCGATAACGGTATCACGATTTACGCAGTTACCCCCCAAAACGAGCCGATGAACTCGGGCAACTCGGCCTCCTGCTATATGCCATGGGAAACCGAGGCTGATCTCATCTCCACTGGTATCGCTCCGAAATTCCACGCTGCCGGGATCACCACCAAAATTTACCTATGGGACCACAACTACAACTACGACAATGTTTCCTCCCAAGTGGATTATCCCAACAAAGCGTTGAATCGTATGGGCACCACGTTTGACGGTTATGACCTTGTGGCGGGCTCGGCTTGGCACAAATATACCAGTTACGACAACGACTGGACCGAGATGCAGGACATCTACCAGGAGACAGGTAAGGACAACCTGTTCACCGAGGCCTCAATCGGCAACTGGAACGATGGGCGCGACCTTGCTACGAGCCTAGCCCGCGATATGCGCGACCTTGTGATTCATCCCTCCATGGGTTACTGCCGCGGCTCCCTCGCTTGGAACTTTGCTCTTAACGTCAACCGCAAGCCCTACCGCACGGGCGGTTGCTCCACCTGCTACGGCGCTATCGACGTCTCCACCGACGGCACGCAGTACACCCCCAACTCCCACTATTACATTATGGCCCAATCGTCGGCCGTCGTGAAGCCCGGTGCTTACCGCGTGGCCACTTCAGGCTCGGTCAACGACAACGTCTACACCACGGCTTACCTCAACACCGATGGCACCGTGGGCGTGCTAATTGCTAATATGGGCTCCTCGGCAGCCACGGTGAATGTGTCGTCCAACGGCGCGGTTTACTCTCTCCCCGTGCCAGCCAACGGCGTGGTTACTGCCCAACTCGGGGTGGACGAGAACGCCTCCACCGTTGCGGCTCCCTCCTTCCCCATGATTACTCCTACGGTTATTTACTACGATAACACCTTGACCCAGTGGGAAACTCCCTATGTTTACACATGGGGTGAGGCTAACAATGGCGATTGGCCGGGCAAGAAATTGACCCTCGTCCACGGCAACTTGTGGAAATATGAGTTCTTGGAGGAATACACCGGCATGGTGTTCAACGCAGGCGACGGTGATGCTACCAAGGGCGAGGACCACACCATCACCGACGGCCAAGTATACAACAACAGCACAGCAGCAGCCTTGGGTACCACTTCACAGGTCACTCACACCATCTACTTCGACAACTCCAAGGCCAAATGGACGCAACCCTATGTCTTTGCTTGGTATTCTAACGCCACGGGAAGCAACGGCAGTTGGCCTGGTGTCGCCATGACACGCACCTCGGCCGGTAGCGACATCTGGAAATACGACGTGCCCGACTTCTACGACCGTCTGGTCGTTACCAACGGCCTCGATGGCGACGATGAGCAGAAAACCGACGACCAAGTGATCTCCGACGGCGCCACCTACACCTATTCACCCGTCGTGGCCACCGATTACTACTTCATCGGTACATTAACCGGCTGGACCGCTCCAGGTACCGACGGCCCCTATCAAATGCTTCAAGACGTGGATGGTACCATCTTTTACAACGTTACCTACTCGTCAACCAACTCTACCACCGACCCTAACCGCTTCCAAATCAATCTGAAAACCGCCGACACCACCGGTTGGGGCACCAAGTACGGCATCAGCGACGCCTCGGGGATAGGTTCATCCATCACCAACCCCCTGCCAGGGCCTGTCACGGCGGTTCAGCTCAAGGTCGATGGCGGCGACATATACTACGCCTCCAACCTCGACGGCACCTATAAAACCATCTTCGACCCTACTGCCGTCACCCTCACCATCTTGGATCCCGACCCTGAAATCATCTATGTGTCAGGCTCTTTCAACACTTGGAAAGAGCCGGGAAGCGATCCCTCAATCCCCTACCTCTACTACAACGACCAGGGCTATTATGTAGGCTACGTTACCCTGAGCGGTGAGGGGGAATTTTGTCTCTACACAGGCAGCGGATGGAGCGGCGTGAAATACGGCTTGACATCTTCCAACCAATTGACCGACAGTAACCTCTCACTCACCCTCGATGCGGTCACAGCCGACCACCAGAACGTTTCCTACAACCTCACCGAGGGCATATACCGCTTCACCTTCAATCCCACCACGCAACTCCTAACGCTCTATCGACAATTCTCATCGGCCATCACCAACATAAGCGACGACAACACCAATAGCACTCACACCTATTACAACCTTATGGGCCAACGCGTCGACAACCCATCCTCGGGAGTATATATTAAGGTAACTGGAAGCAAGGTAGAAAAGATTGTTTTAAGGTAACGCAGCATCAGGTGGGTTTTCCAATAGTCATACTCCTGTCCCGCTGGCTTGTACAGCGGGACTTCATGTTTATAACAATATAATAATTGCCCTAATTTGTGCGTTTATAACTTACCTAAATTCCAATCCGATAAATAGTGAAATTATTGATACGCAACGTATTAAAGGGCTTGAAAGCTTACCTGTTTTGCTTACTATAAGAATAGAGTAAGCCAACTGGGCCGTAACTTTGCGCTATAATTAACACCATTTATAACCCATGTTCAAATTATCCAACACAGTCCTTATTCCTATCCTTACGCTTTGCTCACTGTCGGCTTCCGCTCAGTGGGCAAAGGTGTATACTACCTCTTGCGACCGCGTGCAGAGCCTTTCACCTTCGGCCGTGCAGGCTACATCAGCCAGCGCCAATCTCACCGTCGACACCTCCACTCAATACCAAGGTATTGACGGCTTCGGCTACGCAATCACCTACGCCGCTTGCTCCAACCTCTTTAACATGGACACCGCTACCCGCGAGGCCCTGTTGAAACGCACATTCTCTCCCACCGAGGGCTACGGCGTCAACTACGTGCGCATCTCCATCGGTTGCAACGACTTCTCGAGCGGCGATTACACCCTCTGTGACACCAAGGGCCCCGACAACAACCTGCTGCGCGACTTTGCCCTTCACACCGATGAAACCAAATACGTTATCCCCATCCTGAAGCAAATCAAGGAGTTGAACCCCGACCTGAAAATCATCGCCTCGCCTTGGACCCCTCCTCGCTGGATGAAATCCAACTCGGCTTGGACCGATGGCGAACTCCTCTCCCAATATTACGAAGCCTATGGCGACTATTTCGTGAAATTCGTGCAAGCTTTCCAGGCCGAAGGTCTTGACATTTACGCCGTTACCCACCAAAATGAGCCTATGAACCGCGGCAACTCTGCCTCTTGCTACATGTCCTGGCAAACGGCCGCCGACTTCATCTCCCAGTCACTTGCTCCCAAATTCAAGGCCGCCGGTATCAACACCCTTATTTACCTCTGGGATCACAACTACGATTACGACGGTGGCGGCGACCAGATGTACTATCCCGCGAAAGCCGTGGAGCGCATGGGCGACTCCTTCGAGGGCCGCGAGCTCGTGGCCGGCGCCGCTTGGCACAGCTACACTTCCAACCCCGTCAACGACTACGTGTCGATGATCGACATCTACAACAAAACGGGCATGGACAACCTCTTCACCGAGGCATCAATCGGCACCTGGAACGACGGCGACAACCTCTGGGGTAGCCTCGCCCGCGACATGTGCCACCTCGTGGTGCTCCCCATGTGGGGCTACTGCCGCGGTTCCGTGGTGTGGAACTTCGCCCTCGACACCTACGGCCGTCCCTACGTACCTGGCGGTTGCTCTACGTGCCGCGGCGCCATCTCCGTCTCCGAGGACGGCTCCTCTTGGGTGTACAACTCCCACTACTACATCATGGCCCACACAACCGCCGTGGTTGACGCCGGCGCTCACCGCTTGACTACCAACTCATCCCTCGACGGTGGCGTGTACACAACCGCATTCCTTAACCCCGACGGCACAACCGCCGTGGCGATCGCCAACACTACGTGGAGCGACCTCACAGTCAACGTAAAAGCAGGTAATTATACATATTCCCTGGCCGTGCCTATGGGTGGTGTCGTTACCGCACGCCTGGGCATGGCCGAGTCTGCCGCCAAGGACTCCCTGATCTCTCCGCTCACCCCTCCCGAGGATCGCTACATCTCTGGCACGTTCAACAACTGGGTGACCCCAGGTGCCGACGACACCTACAAAATGACCTATTCCGATGGTTGCTACCATCTTAACACCTCGCTCAGCGGAAGTGGACGATTCTGCGTTTACGCGGCCAACTGGTATCCCAAATGGGGCCGCGTGTCCACCTCCGACGTGTTGAGCGACACCCAGCGCGTGGTGCCTCTGCAGGCCAACCCCGACGGTGAGGACCTCGACATCTGGTACGACCTCTCGGAAGGCGATTACACCCTCACCTTCGATCCCGAGGCCCTCACCATGAGCATCTCTGCCCAAGGCGGGGTAGGGGAGATAAGCTCCGATGCCCTTAACGTCACTCCGGTTTACTACACCCTTATGGGTCAACGCGTTGAGAACCCCACTTCGGGTCTTTACCTTCGCGTCACCGGCTCCCGCGCCGATAAAGTCCTCATAAGATAGTTAAACTCCTGGCTGATTAGCCGATGTTATTCTCATCCCCTTAGGGTTGACAACAATGCCTTTATCTCCCTTTTTATCCTCTTAATTGTGATTTTTCGCCTTTATTGCCGAAAAAGTGACAACTTTGTCGCTCAAAATTAGCAGAATATGAATTTGAGCAAGGCATGGGAGGCTCGATAAACTCGGCAAGACGCTGAACGCCAGAGAGGCACAGCGTCTTGCCGAGTTTGTTGCTTGGGGCCAAGCTGTTCTCCAAGCATCGCGGATTATGGTGAAGCTTGGCATCCTCGACATGCTGCGTAACGCTGGCGACGCGGGCCTTACCCGCGAGCAGATCGTGGAGCGAACGGCTCCGCGACACGCGTCAGTCGTCTCTCCTACTTATCCCCATAGTGGCCCAAAGCCGATACCACCGTTACCGTCACTATATTGTCCTCAATGACGTAGACTAGACGATCTTTTTTTGAGATTTTACGCGACCAAGTTTCCTTAACGTATCCTTTCAATGGCTCAGGATGCCCTGTGCCGTTGCGCGGATGATACACCAGTTCCTCCATCAGGGCCAAGGCTTTACGTGCGGAAGCTGGATTAGAGCGTTTAAGAAACTCAATGTCGAGCTCGGCATCAGAAGTCGTTATTACAACGTAACTCATAGCGATTCAAACCAATTACGCATGTCTTCTACATTTTCAAAACGATGCCCTTCGCCTCGAGCCGCTTGAGCCATTCCTCGCTCGATTTTCTCAATAAAAGCAGGGGACATAGTCAACTCTTCGTCATTGAACCATGTAAGAAGAACTCCTCCGCGTCGATTACGCGGACGGATGATTACTCGATCGCCGGCCTCTGCACGAGAGAGCGCCTCCGCCTGGTGGTCACGGAATTCCCGAGAACTGTATACATATTGTGCCATAACTTAAATTATTTTGAGTGGTACACTGAATGGTACGCAAATATAACACTTTTGGTTGCTATCCAACAAGTTAAAAAATCCAAAATCATCCCTGCACCCTCGTTTTTACTATGAAATAGAAGTGTCCGCGTTGCGGCTCCGAGGGGATATCCCATGCGGCTCACAAGCTAAACGAACCATAAGATGCTGGGAGAATGACCATGCCTAAAACACACAAATTTGCAGGTGTCCCAATTTTTTTCAATACAAACGCAAGAGAGACGGGAAGTTGCTCCCGCCTCTCACCGATGGCTCCCGCGTCGGATTCTTTTGTAATCACGCCACACTTGGGGCGGGGAGCTTAATATCGTAAGGTAATGGCATTAAGCCTTAACGACATATCACGCAAGGCCGCGTTAAACGTGTGTAATTCGGCGTCTGTAAACCTGCAAGGCTTGCCGTTCACCAAATGGCCATGCAACCGCTGGGAGAGCCAGGAATGGGATTTCTTGAAGTATTTCTTGGCTATGTACGTGAGGTTTAGCATATCAGCCGCCTCCCCGAGTTGCAGCGCTATGGCGTCGCGTTCCAAATCATCCACCTCGGCAGTGATGGCGGTGAGCGCCGCTTCAACGAAAGCGTCAAGTTCAGTGCGTTGCGCTTCCGTCAACTCCGATTGCCCAATTTCACGCGCCAACGCCATTGCGCTGTCATATTTTCTCTCCTTCATGAGGCACGACAATTCGTCAAGTTTTTCTCTCATTTCCATAATCTATTCGGCTTTAAGCCCAACCCTTTCGGGCCGGGGTCGTTACTACTTGTTCTTCTCAATCTCTTTGATGATTGCGTCGATATAATTCAAGCGGTCGAGCAACGCGTCAATCTGTTTGTTGAACCTGTGGATACCAAGGGCCCGTAAAACGTTTAACTTGGCTATCGCTTCCATCCTTTGGTGGACAAGTTCCATCAGCAATTCTTGTTTATCCATTCGAGTGTTTTTGATTACGAAGCAAAGTTAATAACGATTTCGTTATTGCCAAACGGTCTAACGTTAAAAAATCAAAAAAAGAAAAACACCTCCATCGCGGGGGTGTTTTCCTTCTTTTTGCCCTACGTTTTGCCCTTTACGGGCATAAACGTTTGACTTTCATTTAGGGAACTAATGCAATTAGGAATCTTACTTATAACTCTCTTTAGTGTTGAATATATTGAGACGAACAGATTCGTAATTTTGGGGGTGTCGGGCCGATACGGCCCGACTTCCTACTTAGCGTACCAGGACTTTTTGGGTCAAGGTGGGGGTGGCGACGATGGCCAGGCCTGAGGCGACGGGGATGGTGCCCGTGGCGCCCGAGTAGATCATCTCGCCGCGCAGGTTGTAGATCTCGCAGGTGGCGCAGCCGAGCACTGTTACCTGGCCTTGGCCGGCGAGGATCGTAACCTCGGAGTCGGTAGCCACATCCTCAACACCGGTCGACGAACCGATGGTGAACAGCTGGGTGTTCTGAGCGTAGGCGCGCTCTTTGAACAGCTGCAGCGTGGAGGTGGAGATAGTAGAGCGGGGACGTGCCGAGCTGTTGATTTTACCCGCATCAAGGTCGGAGGTCTTGAATCCGGTAACAGCAGCGTCAACCAGCAGAGGCTCGCCGGTGGGGTAGGCGTAGAAGTAATCGTTGGTCACGGCGTAACCCATTACCATGTTGTTGGTGCCATTGGGGTGCCACGATTGCGAGTAGCTGATGTAATTGTTACCGGCCACGGTGATGCTTTGGCCAATTACCACATCCTCCTCGTCGTCGGAGAAGGTACCGCACCTGTCAAGCTTCTTGAAGGCCTCGGTATCGGTCCAGCTTGCGCTGACAGCCTCTTCGAATTTGCTTTGCTTGAGGGTGGCTTGGTTAAGAGTAGCTGATTCGTGACCCATAAACCTGTGCCATGCCTCCGAGCTCTCGTAGTAGCGGTAGAGCGAGTACTGGTGGGGCAGGAGGTTGTCCTCAGTATTGTCGGTAGAGGTGATGGTGATGTGGGTGCCGAAGCGCTTGTTCTCCTTAGTGTTGGTGTCAACGAAGGTGTTGTGCGACATCGTCAGGCCGATATTCGGAGTGGGGTTGGAGTAGGAGGTGGTCACCAAGTTGGTAACGTTGTCGCCAACCTGGGCGAACACGTAGCGGGTGCCGTTGATCAACGTGGGGTCGAGCAGGAACGACAGGTCGAAGTCAAGGATTGCGTCACCGTCGTTTTGCGAGGGATCGGCGTTGATGGCGTCGCTCTCCGATACAGCGGTCAACCGGGAGGTAATCGCCTTTTCTGACTCGTTGGTGCTGTACTTGTAGGTACCGTCGAATGTCACCTTGGTGCCGGAGATATTGGCTTGGTTGAGGGAGAGCTCGAGGTAGGGAGTGAGCGAAGAGATCTTGTCGGTGTCAACCACCTTGGCGCTGGTCGAGGAAGCCACGTTCTCGTTGGTGGCATAGATCTTGATGGGCAGCTTGGAAGTAGAAGCAAGGTCGGCGGCATTGAGGTTCATACGCAGCTGCACGTCGAACGTGGGGTAGATCACCGGCTCCTCAGCCTGCTTGGCCTTGTCGGTCTGGTACTGGTTGTAGGCCTCGGCGTCGATTACGGCGGTGTTGGCTTGCAACTGGTAGCGCAGCTGGTCGGCATTAGTGGCCAGATAGAGGCGCGAGTAGGTCAACTGGTTGTCGTCAACCGTGGAGGTGGAGTTGGCCAACTCGGTAGCTGTGGTCGACTCGCCGAAGTAGTAGAGCACGTACTGCGAGGGGAGCATAGCGTCGGTAGCGGCATTGTTGGGCCAGGTCAACGACGCGGTGATAGTGGAAACAGCGAAGGGCTTGGTGGATGCCGGCGAGTAGCTGTCATACTCCATGGTGTACAAGGCGTCGCCGTTGTCCTTGATCTTGTTGAGCTTCATCGATACAGGCTTGGAGGCGGTTGCGTCGCCATCGGCTACGGTAGCAGCACCATCCTTCTGATTCTGGGAGATGAACTTGCGCAGGTTGTAGTACTTGGAGTCGCTCCAACCGTTCTTCACGGTGCCCGAGGTGGGATAGCCAAGGTCGCGGCCCTGATAGTTGACATACTGGGCGTTGCCCGAGTTCTTGGAAGTCGAGGGGGTGTCCTTGTAGTCAACGAGGATGGGGAGAGTCAACTCGGGACCCTTGTTCTCGGTGTCGAAGTAGAGGTAATAGATGTTACCGTCGACGAAGCGAGAGAAGATGCCTTTCTCGGCAAGCTCTTTGTCGTCGCGCATGTACATATCGTACTTGGTACCACCGATACGGAACAGCGTTATGCCGTAAACGGTCATCTCTTCACCTACCACAAGGTCACCGGGGGTACCGGTCTTGGGTCGCATATCGGGAGTCCAGGAGTCGATATCCTGCATCTGCTTGTTGGTAGTTCCTTCGGGAGCCACACGGGGGTTGCAGCACCACCAGGTGTTCTTGTAGAACCACTGACCGCCCTGGAACGGGTTGGCCACGTCGTAGCCGTCCTCGTCGATAAGGTTGAAGAAGTCGAGGTGGTCCATAGCGTCGTTGGCTGTGTCGAAGCAGAAGCCGTTGGTGTTGTCGGCGCGGTTGGTGGCTTTACCGTCCAGGATGTCGTTCATTCCGGCGTTGAGGGTGATACCGCCTGCGGGGAAGGGCAGATAGAACTCATTGGGGTGAGCCACCTTGCCGTCGGGCACGGTGTAGCCGTAGGCGAGCGACTTGGCCGAACCGTCGGAGTTGGTCTCGTTAACCCATACGTTCATGAACTTGTAGTAGCTTACCGAGCCTTCCTTGTCGAAGTCCACGCCAAGGTTCGTGGCCTCGGTGGCCGTGTAGTTATTGACGATATTCTTCGACGAGTTGTAATCTTCGCCTTCCCAAGCCTTCAGTAAGGGGAGGGAGGTGGTGGTGTGGCTGTTCCAATCCTCGGGGAACGTGCCGCCCATCTTGTGTACCGAAAGCTGGTACTTGTAAGCGTTGTTCTCGTAGGTCACTTTCAGGAGGATGCGGTTAAACTCGGTGCCACCGGCCAGGTAGGACATGGTGCCTGATTGAGCGTTGGCCATGTTGGCGTCGTAGTTGTTGATGTCGCTCAGGGAGAACTGTACGTTCTGGTTCACCTCACCGTTGATCTTGAACTGGAATGCCTGGGCATTGTCGAGGGTCAAGTTGCGGCCGAGATTGATCTGGTAGTAGTTGTCAGATGCGATATGCTTCGAGAAGTCCAAAGAGATCTCATCGGCGGTCGAGGTGCCGTGGAGCAGCTGGTAGAGAGGCGTGCCCTTGGCAACGGTGATCGAGTACTGCTCGGTGTTGATGGGCATCTGCTCGTTGGCGTCGACTTTGAGGGAGCCATTGGAGTCGAACATGATGTCAAACTTCTTGTAGGGGTCGCTCTCGCCACGTTTAGCGCGCAGCCAGATATTCTTGGTGGCGATACCCACCTTCACGCGTGAGTGGTTGATACGGCTATCGTATTTCTGCAGGTCGACCCACACGTCGCTCTCGCGTGCATCGAAGTAGAACTGCAACAAACCTGACGAGTTGGCATCGGCAGCGTACTTGCTACCATAATTGGAATAGAACTCCGAGTAAGTGTCAATGTTGCATTGTACTACATACTTGATTGCGTTGGGGTCGGCCCAGTTGTTCACCTCGATCTTGTAGTAGTCGTAGGTAGAGCTGTCATTCGATTTGTCCTCATCGTAGACGAAATAGAAGTAATCGGCTGATTTCTCTGTATCCTTTGCGAAAGTATTGTCATCGGATTTGAGATCTTCCCAGATGGGGCCGTGCCAGAAGTGGATAGCCCAGTTGGCGCGCTCGGTGGTAGCCTTGTAAAGACGGATTACCGTGGTAGCGGGCTTGCCGTTGGCGGTGTTGATGTTGAATTCAACTTTTACGGTAGAGAAGGATACCGAGTTGTCGCCAGTGAGGTCGAAAGCCACCTCCCATACGTTATCAAGGAAGAAGTATTTCGCGAAATCGTCGGCCGAAATCTCTATCTTATAGCAGCCTTCGGAATCGTTCCAATTAGAGGATTTCACCTCTACCTTGTCATTCTTGTCTTGCGAAAAGCCGTTCTCTAACTCTACGCCGCCATCATAATAGCTTGAAGGCAGGCCTTTAACGATCGTGCGGATATATCCCTTGTTGAGCGACGAGTTGACATTTTTCATCACGTCGTAGCTCAGCGAGAGCTGCTCCTTGGTGTTGTTATCAATATCAGCGACTGCATTCCAGTTGTTGTAAACAGTGAAGTAGGTATTAGCCTGTCCGTAGCGGGCGCTGGGAGCCCAGGTGTCACGCATCAAGGTGATAGTTACCGTGGGTTGTGCATTTCCGTCACCATCCCAAGTGATGGCAAGCTCGTGTTGAATCTTCTGGAAACGCAATCCCTCATTAGGGATCTTCACATCGGTGAAGATTTCACCGCCATTGTCGTCCTGGTAGCGTACATAAGTTGCGAAATCGGAGGCCGAGATAGTCTTCACATATCGGTCGTTGGCGTAATCGTAGTCGGCGTTGGTGAACTCGATTTGAGCTGTGCCATTTCCGGCCAAATTTTTGATGTTGGCGGGGAGGTTACGAACCATCGTGCGCACGTAGTTGCCAGCGCCAATCGAGTTGTTGCTCGAGAACACGGGATCGGTGTAAATCAGCGTGGTGTAGTTGTCCTCATTGAGAGAGCCGTCGTTCTCCCAGCCGAGGTTGTTGTTACCATAGCGCGCGGCAGGCTTGTTGCCGTAGGCGCGGATGTAAGATGTGGCGAGGGAGCCGTCGGAGTTGAAGTTAATCTCATGCTCCAGCTTGGTGAATGAGATGAACGGCGAAGCGGTGGCCACATTCGTTACCAGCTCACTGTTCTCCAAATAGAAGTATTTGGTGAAGTTCTCGGCCGTTACCTCAAATTCGTAGCAACCCTTTTCCGAGTTATAATTCGAAAGCTTGAAGGTTACCCAGTCAGCCGAGGTGTTGCTGATGGAGATCTTAGAGGGATAGTGGGACATCAACGTACGGATATAGCCGTCGTGCTTGAATGCAAATTCATCGGAATTGGTCGCAGAATATTTGAACTGGGTAGAAGTGTATGCGTCAACTGAAACTGGCCAATTCCAGTCATTGTTCAAGTTGGTCACTAAGTTTCCGCCACCGTAGCGGCCAGGATTGGTGGTAGTAGTCTCGTAATGAACATCGGTAAAATCAATATAATCACCTTGGTTTTTAGAGCCATCATTGGCAAGAGCAAAGATGTAATGCTCCACGTCATATAAAGTGCCAGCCCATCGCTCTGCCACAGCGGGGAACAATTGAGCCACGTTCAAGCGCACTTCGTGCCATTTGCCGTCGGTAGGAATGCGCAGAGGAATGTCATTTTGAGCGTTATTGTCGTCTCTGGAAGATCCATAGGTGAGGCGCACCAACCATTTAGTATCGCCACCCACACGGGCCTTGAACACCAAGTCGCAATTTGCAAAAGCCTTATAGTAATTCTCGGATGTGGTGCCCAACTTGCTATTCATCAGATAGCCGCCACCACACCAAGATTCTTTGTCGCCGGCTACCCAGTGTGCATACATTCCCAGAGGAGCGGAGTTGTCGTAGACGATGGTCTGTGATTGCATTGTGCTGCTCCAGTTGAGTGCGTTATTGTTAACCTCCATAGGCGCGTTGTCGCCGTAAGAAGGAATCGAGATGCCCGAAAGCACATAATAGGTGTGGAAAGTGTCCTCAAAGCGGACGTTGGCCACCTGCACTTTGTCGCCCGTCGAGGAAATGCTTCCGTTGTTGGCAAATGAGATCAAATAAACTTCGTCTCCCACCGAGGATGCATTCTTCCAATAATTAGTTGTATTGGGGAATGTGGCTGCAATGGAATAGGAAACTTCCTGCCAGTCCTGACCGGAGGAAACGTTCAAGGCTACATTCTCTTCCTTTTTGTTGCCATCGGAATCGTAACCACTCAAACGGATGTTCCAATTAGTGCTTCCCGAAACTTTAACCGAGAATTTCAAGGTCATGTTGGCAAGAGACTTGAGGGTGGACACGTCGCCCTTGAATTGGGTTCCACCGAAGGTCCAATCAGTTGCGGTGGCTTTGCACTCCCAATACTTTCCGGCCGGAGCACTGGTATCCGTGACTTCATTCCAATCGGCATTCCAGCCACCACTCCAAGTCGACAGAGTGCTTTGGTTGTGTGGCCAGACGCCGTAAGTGTCGGCGGCCTGGACCACATTGCCGAGCGCCAGCAACGCGCTCGTGAACAAGGTAAGGATCTGTTTCATCTTTTGGTTATAAATTGTTGAATTTTGATGTAGTTAGTAGGATATTCCTGCACTGGTTTATATATGGACTATTGGAAATCTTCGCCGTGTTGCCGCTGGGGTTTTGGTTATGTCTACCCTGTGTGTTCCCGGCTGCGCACTTGCGTTTTTCGTCGGTCCTAATTGCGTCACAAAATTACCTCACATTTCCTATCACCTCGCACGCGGGTAAACATCGCAGGTAAACTTGTTGAGTTGCTACGCCCCTGATACCCACCCATTTAACAAAAATTCATCCACTATTTAGGTAAATTCCCCGCCCCTCCACCTACAAACCATCCTCCACCCCTCCCCCCCCCAAAAAGACCATCGGCAAGCCGATGGGGGAGGGGTGACGTCTCCGCGATTTGCCCCACCACCGCATGAGCGTCAGCTCATTTCGGTAGCAGGCCACATTATTCGTTCGGCATGCCGAACACCAATATTGGCAAGCCGATGGGGGAGGGGTGACGTCTCCGCGATTTGCCCCACCACCGCATGAGCTGACGCTCATGACGGTAGTGGGCTACAATAGGTGTTCGGCATGCCGAACACCAGCCACGTTATTCGTTCGGCATGCCGAACGCCTATTGTAGCCCACTACCGTCGGTTGTGTCAACAACCGCGGTGGTGGGGTAATAGTCGGTTTATCCAGCCTCCTGCTCCCCATCGGCTTGCCGATGGGGGAGGGGTGACGTCCCCGCGATTTGCCCCACCACCGCATGAGCTGACGCTCATTTCGGTAGCAGGCCACATTATTCGTTCGGCATGCCGAACACCAGCCACATTATTCGTTCGGCATGCCGAACGCCTATTGTAGCCCACTACCGTCGGTTGTGTCAACAACCGCGGTGGTGGGATAATAGTCGGTTTATCCAGCCTCCTGCTCCCCATCGGCTTGCCGATGGCCGACTTCATCAGAAAGAATGGTACGAATCAGTGCTCCCTTACACAACTTTTCAAGAGTTACCTTTCGCTCGTTCGCAAGGTAGTCGGCCTGCAATTGTCTTAAGTCCATGCCAACATTCTTCGGTTGTTTTGACGTTCTCTAATTACATCCAACATGGCTTGGGAGGCGCCACCGGCTTTAGCCATGCTGTATTGGGAGATACGAGTGTCTTCTCCAGTAATTTCAGTAGCCTTATATGCTATTTGCCAGGCTTGATCGTGAGATAAGTCGGAAAGATCGAATGCTGCAATATCTTTACATTTCGCAATCCATTTGTCCAGAATGGAGATGTTGGATTTAGATAATTCCTCTTTATCACAGGAAGCACCCTTTGCGCACATAACCACTTTTGTGCCATTAATCTGCTCTAACGAAAGCGATTGATTGAACTCGGATAATTCGGGGGTGGGATCATCGATTTTCCCTTCGAGGCAATGTAGGGCTTTGTAAGTGAAAGTAGGAACAGGGCCGTGTTTACGAGCCACGAAAGTGTCTTCGCAAAGGGGCAAGCCGTATCTTACAAGGTGATCTTGCTGGGCAAAATACATTATCTTGAACAGATGAATATAATCAAGTCCTTTGGGCATCTGTTCAAGGATAAAAAGTATAACGGCTTTAATTTTTGATATTTGGTCGGCTGTTTTCATGACGTTTTCAATCGCGAATTTAATCAAAATCCCCTATATTAAAAACATATTATATCAAAAAAATAAGCGGGGTAGGAAGTTGATCAGGTAACGGCGCCAGTTGTCCCAGGTGTGGCCGCCGTCGCTCTCGATGTACACGTAGCGGAAATTTTTCTTGTCAAACTCGTGCCGCAGGTCGTCGTTGGGCTTTTTCAGGAAATCGTCCTTGCCGATGGCGATGAACACCAATGCTGGCTGTGCCTCCTTGAGCGCTACGAGTTTGTCCTGCATGTCGTCATAAATTTCGAGATGGGTGTCGCCGCTGGGACCGGTAAGGGCTGTGATTTTCTTGTCAACCTTGCCTTTGCCCATAAAAGGGAATGTCTTTTTCAAGGAGCGCCAGCCTTCGCCGATTTTGGTTTTGCCACCTTTGTTGTCTTGGCTTAGGCTGTAGGTGAGGGCTGAGAAGAGGCCAATGTAGTCAAATTCCTCAGGGTTGTTCAAAGCGGTGTAGAGGGTGTGCAAACCGCCCAGTGAAAGGCCGGCGATGGCGCGGTTGGCTTTGCCCGCTTTCACGCGGTAGTTGTCCTCGACATATTTCACGATTTCAGGGATGAACGAGTACTCGATTTGGCCGTAGGACGACGTCGAATAGTCGCTCTTGGGCTGCACGTCGGGGTTGGCGGGGTCGTCACCAGGGGTAGCGGCCAGGTCGACGCATCCGTTGGGCATCGCGACAATCATCGGCTGGATGGTCCCGGCTGCGATCATGTTGTCCATAATTTGCTTCAGTCGGCCCAATTCGAGCCACGACTTCTCGTCGCCACCCGAGCCATGGAGCAGGTATAGCACGGGAAACGACTCGCTGGTGCTGGAGTAGGCCTCTGGAAGGTAGATGCTCATGCGTCGCTTCTCGAAACCTCCAACAGTGGAGGGGTACCACACTTGCTCCACGCGGCTACCGGCATTTTTGGCGTCGGTGTACAGGTCGCCGTCGCCACCGGGGACGATGAAGTAGTTGTAGTAGGTGTTGATGTCGCGCACGACGTCGGTATTGCGCTTGTCGATCATCGTCGAGTCGTCGACGTTGAAGTTGTACCAGTAGAGGTCGCTTGCGAGGGCGTTGGAGGTGTAGCTTGCAATGCCGTTGTCGTCGCGTTTCATCCTGAGCTTGCCGTCCTTGATGAACAGGTCGGCTTGTGGTAGGTTGACCGTTTCGCTGGTGATGAACTGGCCTTGAAGAATCACCTCCTTAGCTGTTGTGTCGGGATAGGTGATTATAACCGTTTTGTCGGCGTTGACGGTGACGGGTGCGGAATTTTGGGCTGTGGCGCATATCGTTAATAATGCGCTCACAGCCATTGTATTATATCTTTTCAAGATGTTGATAGATTATCGGGTGATAATTTTAGTTGTTGAATCGCCTTGCTGGCGTATAACCACTTGACCTGTAGTGGGATAGGGGATGCGTATGCCCTGCAGGTTGTAGTAGATTGTCTCCTCGGTGGCGTTGTCGCGGAGGATGGAGTTAACCGCCGAGGTATCGCTGAGATCAACCGAGAGGAGGTCGGTCCAGGGGCTTTCCTCGTAGGTGTCGGTGTCGGCGGGAACTGCCTTGACGCGGAAGGTGTATACGGCGTTCTCCTTCAGGTTGGTGACGGTGTAGGACGTGCCCTCGATGCCGGTGATAAGGCGGCGTGTTTGGTCGCCGGTGTCGCTCACCTCGCGCGTGCGTGTTTTATATATGTCGTCCTCGGCGTCGCCCGTGTAGATTTTGGCCGAGTAGAGGTTGATGCGCTTTTTGGTGGTCTCGGCGGCGATTTTCACTTTCACTTTTGTGGAGGCGCTGACGGTGAACTTCACGCAGTAGTCGGCGGCTGAGGATGTCAGGGTTTTGGTGGTAGATGCCAGGGTGCTGCCGTTTTCGTCGAGGACATAGAGGGTGGCGGGCACGCTAGAGTCGTTGCCATAAGCTTTGGCGTTGAACCACAGGGTGACGATGCCATCGTCGTCGGTGGTGAACGTGGGCGAGGTCACGTAGCCCGTGTACTTGGCGGAACCGAGGCGTATGCTGTTGTCCTCGTAGATGGCGTAATATTTGTTGGTGCCGCAGTCGGTCCAGTCGTTGCCCTCAGCCGAGGCGAAGGATGCGCTGTTGACCAGGGTTGCTACCGGTTGCGTGCCGTCGTTGAGGCGTACTTCCAGCGAGTAGGTTACCTCGGCCTCGCCAGGGTCGTGGGTCCACGACGCGGTGAAACTTGTTGAAGAGGTTACTTCGCCCTCGTTAAGCACAGGAGTGTCGATGGGGATTAGTGGAATCTCCTCTTTCATGCACCAGAAGGAGACAGTGCCGTCGGCGTTTTGGGTGATTTCGGTAATCGGTTTGCCCAGGAAGGAGGAGGTGAGGTTGAGAGAGGCCGCGGGCGAGGAGCTGTCGGTGAAGGAGTCGTTGCCGTTGTAGGGCCAGAGGTCGCCAACGCAATCTTCATCCACAATGTAATAGTATCCGCCCCAGTACTCCATCTCCTTGGTGTTGTCGGCCGGCATGATGGTCATGCGCTCGGCCACGGTGTCGTATTTCTGTGACCATCCCGAGTAATAATAGGAGTTGTTGACGTAGTTTCCGCTCCATGCCGAAGCCGAGTAGGTGACGTGGGTGATCATCAGGCCGCGGGCTGGCATGTATTCGTCCCAGCCTTGCAATTGGCGGTTCTCGAGGATGAAATACTCGTTGGCGTTGGAGGTGGTCAGTTTAATCGCTTGGTCGTTAGGCGATTGAAGCTGATTCCAAATGGGGAGGGTGTAGAAGGTGTTCTCGGTGGCGGTGGGGATGGTGTACCAGCCCATAAACTCCTTCTCGTAAGCCGAGTAGCCCAGCGGGGTATAGCCGTCGTTGTTGTAGTTGCCGTAGTCCATGATCGACCAAGGACCCATGCCGAAGTTGCCCGAGTAGTAGGTGTCGTAGAAGTCGGGGAGACCCATGCAGTGGCCGTACTCGTGGCAGAATGTTCCGATGCCGTCGATTTTGGACAAGTCGCTGCCGTTCAACTCGTTGAACACGGCGAAAGCGTTGACTTTCACTCCGTCGCAGGTGAGGCTCTGGCCGTAGTCGCTCGACGAGAGTGTCCATTGGCAAGGCCAGATGGCGTTTGCGGCGTCATCGTCGTAGGAAGAGGCCTCTCCGTCGCCGGCGTAGATTACGATCACCACGTCGCACACTCCGTCGCCGTCGTTATCGTATTGCGAGAAATCGATCTGCGAGTTGAGGCCCAGGACGCCTTCGCCCACCATCGTGCCCACGCGCTGGTCGTCGCCCGAGTAGTTGTTTCCTCCGTAGTAGGAGCGGTTTTGCGACAGTGTGTAGGGCCCGTACACGTCGAATTGCGGGGTGTACTGTCCTCCCGACTGGTCCTTGAAATATTGGCGAGCGCTTACCTCGCCCTCGTCGAAGAAATTTTGGAAAGTGGTCAACGCGTCGGCGCCGTCACGAAATGCGTAATCCTTGTAGGCGAGCAAGAGCACGGGAATCTTGGGGCTGGCTGTCGTTGGCACCTGGGAGGAAACCTTGGGCGACACTTGGCCCGAGCGGTTGGAGATTCCTGAAGCGGTGTTCATCTTGGGGCGAGCAAGCGACCGGGCGACAGCCGAGGGGGCGAGCTGGTTTTGTTGAATGAATGTGATTTCCTCTGCGCCGCGTGAGCCTTCGGGATGGGCTATTACTGAGGAGATTCCCTCAGGGGTGAGGTAATAGTAATTACCGTCGGAGCCGCGGGCCACGGAGAGATGATCGGAGGTGGTAAGAGAGTGGAAACGCTCGTCACCTCCCACGCGCAGGGTGAGCTCGGTGCCGTCGCTTTGCTTTACTGTACGAGTAAGACCCGGTTTGGCCGGTACTGCGCCTCCGTAGAGGGCTGATGCTGTGGCTATTGCAATGGCCAGTAGTGATCTTTTGTTCATGGTTAATCTAAACAGATCGTAGTAGGTTGGTTTATTGAATTTCGCGTATGATATAAGGGGGGCGATGCTTGGTCTCGTTGAAAATGCGACCAACGTATTCGCCTATAATTCCGATAGTTAACAGTTGCACGCCGCCAAGGAACAGGATGGTGACCATCAGCGTGGGGAAGCCTTGCACGCTTTCGCCGAGCACTAATGTCTTGATCACGATCCACACCATGTAGACGAAGGCCACCGCGGAGATGATCAACCCAAGGATCGACGCCACTTTCAACGGGCGTGTGGTGGAGGAGGTGATTCCGTCCATGCCGAGGGAAATCAGCTTGGCCATCGACCAATGCGACTTACCGGCCACACGGTCGTTGCGGTCAAATTGCAATTCTTTCTTCTTGAAACCGATCCATGAGAATAGTCCCTTGGTGTATCGCTCGGTTTCGGGCAACGAGTTGAGGGCGTCGACACACCGCCGGTCGAGCAGGCGGAAGTCGCCGGTATTTTGGAGCACCTCCATGGAGGTGATACGTGACAAAAGTTTGTAATAAGCCAGGGATAGGTTTCGTCGCAACCACGATTCTTGCCCCCGGTCGCGTCGGCGGGCGTATATGTCGTCATAGCCCTGTTGCCACCAGGAGATCATCTCGGGGATCATCTCGGGAGGATCCTGAAGGTCGGCGTCGATAATCACCACTGCGTCGCCCGAGGCGTGAGCCAGGCCAGCCATCATGGCGCGTTCCTTGCCGAAGTTGCGCGACAGGTCGATGAAGTGGACTCGAGGGTCGTCGGCTCGCCACTGGCGAAGCATCACGAGGGTGTTGTCGCGAGAGCCGTCGTTCACGGCCATGACTTCCCAGTCGACCTGAGGCCAGGTCGACATCAACGATTCGAGGCTCTCGCGCAGCGCTGGAAGTGCCTCCTGCTCGTTGTACATCGGAATCACTATACTCACCCTCTTCCTTTCCATGGGATTTTTACAAAGGCTATACTATCTTTCCCAGTTTTCCAATTTGAGCCCTTGAATTCTAGCAAAGTGTTTGGTTACGTAAGCTGTCAACGTATTCATTGACAGGGAGATTCCCCCCCCAGTCACCTTCAAAATCAGTGAGGAGTTGTAGAAGGGATGAACTTTTCGAATGTTCCTGAGGCATCATTGTCTCGATCAATTTGGCAATAACATCTAGTTTCTCAGCGTTGGAAAGCGGAGAAAGCATATCGACATAATATGCAGTGGTGTTATAATTATGCTGATTCATAACAAAATCCTCCAATAATTGGGCTTTTAGCCTTGGGATGGCAAAGTTATTACTTTTTCCGTTAACCACCAAAAGTTTTAGTGCTCGGTATTCACGGGAATTTGCAAGATTCGGGGCGAATTAGTAACTTTGTGGCTTAAAATTGAAAACTTAAGCACAAATGTATATGATTTCCAATCTTATTATCCTGCAGGCGCAGGGGGCCGGCGGCTCGGGCCTGAGCAGCATCTTCATGATTGTAATCTTGATCGCGATCTTCTACTTTATGATGATTCGCCCCCAGAAGAAGCGCCAAAACGAAATCAAGAAATTCCGCGAGGGATTGAAGTCGGGCGACCGCGTGATCACGGCCGGGGGCCTTCATGGCAAGGTCGACTCGGTGAAGGACAATCACTTCATCGTCGACCTGGGCAATAACATCAAGGTGAAGGTGTCGAAGGAGAGCGTCTATCCCTCGGCCGAGGCAGCCAACGAGCCCGCTGTTGCCAACGTGGATAAGAAATAACACCCCCACAAACGTAAAAGGGTGATGAACCGCGGCGACTTGCTACGCATGCTGCGCGGCCGATTCACCGGAGCGGCTGGCAAGGACTTGCTGTTGTTTCTGGTGTTTTTGGCCGTGTCGGCGGTGTTTTGGCTCCTGTTGACCTTGAATGACGAGGTGCAACGGGATTTCGATATCCCCGTGGAAATCACCGAGATACCCGACTCGATTACGCTGATTTCGTTGCCTCCGCAGTCGATTTCGGTGTCAATCAAGGACAAGGGTAGCGCCTTGCTGCGCTATCAGTGGGGCAAGACACCCACGCTGAAGATGCGATTCCGCGACTTCCACAGCCGCGATAACCGCATCTTGATGGGCGAGAGCCAGATTTCGGCAATGTTGCGCGGCTATTTCGGACAGGGCGCATCGATAGTCTCGGCCAAGCCCGATTCCATCAACTTGGTGTTCACCACTGAGGAGGGGGAGTTGGTGCCCGTAAGATTGCGCCTGGACGCCAAGGCCAATCCACGGTATGTGATCAACGGGCCGATCACGATGTCGACCGACACGGTGTTGGTATATTCCACTTCGGAGACCCACTATGAAGCCCCGTATATAGAGACGGTGGCAGTGGTGCAGCCCGACTTGAAGGACACGGCGCGGGTGATGGCTCGCCTGAAGGTGCCAGCCGGGATGCGCGCTATCCCCCCGGCCGTGAAAGTAACGATACCGGTTGAGCCGTTAATATCAAAGACACGCTTGATTCCCGTGGAGGTGATCAACGTGCCTGAGGGTCAAAGCGTTGTCACTTTCCCATCGCAGGCCGAGGTGTCGTTTTTGGTGCCGATGAGCAGCTATTCGTCGGATGATTTTACGCTAAAGGCCTACGCCGATTATTCCAAGGCGTCCCACGGTGGGGTGGCGTCCAAATTGCCGTTGCAGCTTATGTCGGCGTCGGAGCGCTTCCGCGACCCCATTCTTTCTATCGACAGCGTTGAATATGTCGTTGAACAGCAATAAATTAACCATTGTTATTGGCATAACCGGCGGCATAGGCGCCGGCAAGAGCGTGGTGGGCCGTTGCGTGGAGGCGATGGGCCATCCTGTTTACGACTGCGACTCGCGGGCTAAAGCCTTGATGGACAGCAACCAAGAAATTCTCGACAGGATAGCCTCGGAGATTAGCGTTGAGGCTGTTGTTGATGGCGCCTTGGATCGACCTTTGTTGTCGAAAATTGTCTTTGCCGACGCAGAGGCCTTAGGACGATTAAACGCAATAGTGCATCAAGCCGTTAGAGAAGATATAAAGCGCTGGATAGCTGAGAATTGGGCAGCGCCGTTGCTGTTTATCGAAAGTGCGATTTTAGAATCGAGTGGACTGGCATCAATGTGCGATAGCGTGTGGGGAGTGACCGCTCCTGAGGAGTTGAGAATACGACGCGCATGTGACCGCTCGGGACTTACTCCCGCTGAGGTAAAAGCCCGAATATCAGCGCAAACCACCGAAAATTCCGATTTTATGAAAATAGTAAACGATGGGGTTAAGCCCCTGTTGCCACAAATAATGGAAGCGCTGCCGGCGCCTCGTGCCGCGTTGTTCGACCTCGACGGCGTGATTGTTGACTCGGAGGGGAGCTACACCGTGTTTTGGAGCGGCATCGACCGCGCGCATCCCACGGGTATACCTGATTTCGCCCACGCTATCAAGGGGACGGCCCTGTTCCAGATTCTCCAAAATTTCCCGGACGAGAATCTACAGCGTCAAATTGTATCACAACTCAATGAATTTGAGGCTAATATGCCTTTTGTGGAGTATCCTGGGGCGTTCGATTTCATCCGTTCGTTGCGACAAGTCGGGTGGCGCACGGCGCTGGTAACGTCGAGCAACGACGCCAAGATGGCCAGCCTGTATCGTCAGCATCCCGATTTACCACTGCTATTCGACACGATTGTCACCTCCGACCAGATTACCCGATCAAAGCCCGATCCGCAGGGATATCTACTTGCGGCAGAGCGTGTTGGCTGCAAGCCTGAGAATTGCGTGGTGTTTGAGGATTCACTGCAAGGTGTGCAGGCCGGTCAAGCCTCCGGTGCCAAGGTTGTGGGGATTTCCACCACCAATCCCGCGGAATCCCTAGCCCCCTTCTGCGACATCATCGCCCCTTCGCTTGCGAGTGTGAAATCATTTGCGTAATTTTGCAAGCGTTAATTAACATCTACGATACATGCGTCATAGCTTCAGAACGATATTGATGGCTGCGGCCATACTGCTGACCGTCAGCGTGGTAGCCATCGCTCAGGATTCTACCACCCCCACCGTTACCTACAAGGTGAAAAAGGGGGAGACTGTGTACGGCATCTCCAAAAGTCATGGTATCACAGTCGACCAATTGATACAATACAACCCGACGGCCCGCGATGGAGTCCGCGCGGGGGAATATCTGGTGATTCCCACCGACCAGCCTGTGGAAACCACCCAGGATGAGACCCCAACGAAGCTTGACCGACGCCGCACGTATCACACTATCGCTCAGGGTGAAACGCTCTATTCAATAGGCAAGCGCTACGGCCTTACCGTGGCTCAAATCCAATCTCTTAACCCTGGGCTTGACACGGCCAACTATCGGGTGGGCGCGGTGCTTCGACTGAATGCGCGTACCGCCCTGCCCTCGGAGCAGAGCGCCAAGAAAACCGCTTCGGCTTCCACCAAGAAAACCAGCACAACAAGCTCCAAGCCAGCGGCTACTGTAAGCGAGCCTGTCACTCAGCAACCCGTTGTGGAAGATTCGGGTGAGAAAATTATGGTAGGGTCAACGACTCATGCTACTGAGCCCACATCCATGGTTGACGATCCCGCGCTGATTGAGGAACGCCCCTTGGCCATCGGTATTATCTTGCCATTCATGACCAACGAGAGTCGGCCCGAGAAGTCGGCGCAGCTTTATACCGAGTTTCTCCGGGGTTTCCTGCTTGCTGCCGACACGTTGTCGCATCGCGGGGCTCCGGTGGCTATCCGCGTGTACGATTCCCACAACTCCTTGGACACCGTGCGGGCTATCATGCAACGCCCCGAGATTGCAGAGCTGAGCGTGATAGTAGCCCCGGATGACACGCTCCAACTCGCGGCCGTGGCCGATGAGGCTCGCCGAGACGCCACCTACGTCTACAACGCATTCGCAATCAAGGACGAAAGCCACCGGGCCAACCCCTACATCCTGCAGGCCAACATCCCGCACGACGAGATGTACCAAAGCGCGATCGAGGGTTTTATCGACCGATTCGGCGACTACATCCCGGTGTTCATAACCCACTCCTCGGGCAAAAACGAGAAGGGGGAGTTCACCACCGCATTGCGCGAGGCTCTCGACGCCGCCCAACGGCCCTATCACCAGATTGAGTATGCCAACTATCTGTCGACCACCGACTTGAAGTCGCTTCCCACCGACTCGTCGCTGGTGTTTATCCCGGCGTCGGCCCAGCGCTCCGATTTCAACAAGTATATCTCGGCGCTTAAAACCCTGCGCGAGGAATCGGGGGACCCCACTCGCATCCGTTTGTTCGGCTATCCCGAATGGGTGATGTTCCGCGGCGACGCCCTCGACAATATGGGGCTTCTTAACACCGTGATTTACTCACGTTTCTACAACGACACTCAATCCTACGACGCCATCCGTTTGGCCAACAACTACCGTCGCTGGTACGGCTCCGACATGATGGAAGCGGTGCCCTCACAAGGCGTGCTTGGATTCGACACGGGGTGCTTCCTGATTCGCGCCCTGCGCGACAACGACGGCGACTTGTCGCGACGGTTAGCCCCCTACGATGGCGTGCAGTCGGCTTTCGACTTTGTGACAGGCGAGGATGAGGACGAAGGCCAAGTGAACGGAGCCCTCTATTTTGTGTACTTCCGCCCGGGTGGCGTTGTTGAGAAAACTCGCCTATAATGCGTAGACTCGGCCTCATATTAACGCTGTTTTTCGCGTGCCTTGCCGCGCAAGCCCAGGTGCATTATAAGCCGCACGTGTCGGTGGGCGGCAAGGCGGGTATGACCTTCTCCAAGATGGATTTCAACCCGTCGGTGAAGCAGTCGATGGTCGACGGCATCTTGATTGGTGGAATGTTCATCTATCAGGAGGAGAAACTGTTCGGCTTGCAGGCCGAGCTGGTGGTTGAGCAGCGCGGCTGGAAGGAGAATTTTGAGGAGCAAAATTCCACGTTTCAGTACTCGCGACGGTTGACCTATATCCAGTTGCCGCTATTGACTCGCATCACCTTCGGCGGTCGTAAGCTAAAATGCGTGATTACCCTTGGCCCCGAGATATCCTATATGCTTGGGTCGAAAATCTCGGCCAATTTCGATTACAACAACATCGCCAACATTCCTGACTTCCCCATCGAAAATCGCACCAATGAGCAGATGGCGATGGAGATCAAGAACAAATTCGACTACGGTATCTCGGCTGGCCTGGGCGCCGAGTGGGCATTTAAGCGTCGCCAGACTGTCGGCCTCGAGGGGCGCTTCTACTACGGCCTGGGCAATATCTTCCCCGACCACAAGACGGATGTGTTCAACGCCTCCCGCGGCATCTCGGTGCAAGCCACCCTCTCCTACTCCTTCCGCCTGAAATAAGATTAACCCCAGACAGGGAGGCTGTCGCCTCCCGCAGCCTGGGGCTGTTGAGGGCCACCGCGGCGAACCGCGGGGCACCGTGGCTTGATGGGGGATTAGGAGAAGCGGGCGCGGCAGATGGGGGTGGCATGCTATGCTTTGAGGCACATTATCGGCTAGTCACCATTCATCCTTGGGTGGATGGCAACGGTCGCACCACTCGCTTACTGATGAACATGATACAATATCGTTTCGGGTTGCCTCAGAGTCGGGTTCTGCCCAAGGACAAGGTCAGATATATTCAGGCTTTGGTAGATGCGCGCGAGGCAGATGATTGTCGTAAATTTATCGACGTAATGAAGAGCCTGCATGTTGCCGACCTACAAACACAGCTTGCGGTTTATCTCAAGGATACCAAAGATGATAGGATAACCATCGAGGATGATAGGATAAAATCGGCCCGTGACAGGATAAATGACAGGATAAATGATAGGATAAAAGGCCCTATCAAGGCATCCCTCATCAAGTTGTGCGACTGGATATTGGTCCACCCTACGGCAACGGCCAAGGATATCGCAGATCATTTGGGATTATCCGAACCAACGGTCAATCGATATATCCGGGTGCTACGCGACCACAAAATTATAGCTCGGGTCGGGGCTCGCAAAAATGGGCACTGGATTATAGTCCCAGAATAAGCTGTGCTGTGGGGGCGTGGTGGCCAGGGATGCCAGGGCGAAAATTGAAAGGGGGAAGGCTTCGGCAAGCCGAAGCACCAATAAGCTTTCATCATAAACCAGCCCGGGGTGTTGGCAAAGCCGAACACACCCGGACTGTGCTACTTGAAGTGGTCGGCAAACCTACCATGTGCCAGGGCTAACAAATTATAAATAAATCGACCTATAGGTCAAAATCACATTGCCTAATTTTGTTGAGCAACTTACAATTTGATACAACCCCTTACTCTGCCTGTCAGGTAGCACCCACCCTCCAGTTGCCAATTTTCATTTTCGAATGGATTTTCAATGTGGCGAAATAGTTATTTATAATATTTCGCGGTCATCGAGTGCTGGCACTCTTTGTACTCCCAGTGGCCTTCGTGGCTGAATTTTATCAAGTCGTAGGAGTCGCCTTGAGCGATGGTGGTTACACGTGAGAACCCGCGACCACATTGGCCACAGGTGAACGCAGCCGGACCATTTGCCCTGCAACTACCGCAGGAGTCGTTTTCTTTCACTAAATCGCCCCTTGAGTAGGCGAGTGATGAGAATACCATAGCGCTTGTGATTAGGGCAAATGCTAAGCCTAAGATTTTCTTGTTCATATTTTTAAGATTTTAGAGTGTTTCGCTTCGATAGTTGCAATTGTTGCATTGGTAGCCTCCGGTATACTCCGTAATGGTCTTTTCTCCGTGGCACAAGGTGCAAGTGGATTTGTATTCGCTTGTTCCAACGGTGCCTTTCCCATGACATAGGGTACATGTTACTTGCTTAGAGAAGCATTTGTAGTTGTAGCTCAACTTTCCTCCGTCACAATTGGGACAATCGAGTGAGCCATTAGCGGCGATTGTCGGCTCGTTGTTGCTGACAGTTGAATCAGCGTTTACGCGACAACCAAGGCCCACAACCGTGACGAAGGCCAACGCCAATAAAATTTTACTTAATGTATTCATAATCATTTATTTATGGATGAATTAGTCGGCCCAGAGTTTTACCACCACTCCAACACCTACTTCCCAAAGGAATTTTATCTCATCTTGATCGAGATTACCGCCACCCACTCCAAGGGTGCCCTTCACTCCAAATCTTTTGGTTCTTCCGAAAAAGTAACCCAAAGAGAAACTACCCATTATGCCAATATCATGGCACAAAGGACTTTGTCCTACGGTTATGTCAATGGATGATTCGCCACTTCCATCATAAATGTCGCCAAACAGATAGCCACAGCCGGCGTACCATAATAGACTTTTATCGGCATGGTTGGTGAAAATCCATTCTTTGCCTACGCCTCCGAATAGGTTGAATCCCATCAAGCCTACTTTAAGGCCCGCATGCTCGCCGCGGAATCGCGACCAGCCAAGTTCAACACCCAGATAGGGGATTCCCAATTCTTTAGGTGGATTCCATGTGGGATCTTTCTGCTTCATGAGCTTTTCCTGAGCCTTCTGCTGCTCACGTTGGCGTTTCACGGTGTCCCACGTGTCGAGCATAGTACTTGAGGCGGCTTGTTTTCCAGCGTCTTTTACTGTAGATTGAGCGACCATTGGCATAGGAAAAGCCAATAAGATAGCTAATGCGAAGAGCAAGAGTTTTGCATGTTGATTCATGGTGGGATTTTTCTTTTGTCGCAAATTTACTGTGGTTTAGCGACAACACAACAACTATATTGAGGGAAGTCTTCCACATATAGTAGGAAAAATTCGACTTATAGGTCATTTTGCAGGATAAAATAAGGCTCAAAGCTGTTGTGGGAG
>CAZLSW010000044.1:0-27158 GCA_964562375.1 uncultured Muribaculaceae bacterium
CATCGCCGACATCGCCAAGACCCTCTGCATAGGGGACTGATTTGCGGTTTCTTTAGTAGGATAAGAGTCCTTGCCGTCGATCCACCAGCGTTTGCCAGAGAGGCGATAAGCTCGGGTGTTACCCTTGGTGGAGAGCTGGGTGGTACCATCGTTGCGGTACACAGGAGCGCGCCAAAGCGACCATACGGCCGAGTCGGCGACGCCCGACGACGATACTTTAAGCTTGCGGATGTACTGCAGGATCTGGGTCTTGGGAGAAGAGGCGATCTCGGAGTTGTCGTTGGCAAACGTGAAGTAGAGCGTGCCGTTAATGTCGCCGGTCACCTCCATGCAGTCGCCAAGGCGGTCGCAGTCGCGGAAGTTGGTGGTGGTGTATATGCGCGTGGGATAGGAGTCGTCGCTGTCCCATTGGTAGATGCGCAGACCCTTGTCGGTGCCGCTGATACCCAAGGAGCAGGCAAAGATGACGCCGTCGAGCACCTTCACGTCGCATAATTGCAGTGTGGATTCAAGGATGGTGGTGCCTTTCTTCAAGAATCCAATCTTGTAACCGTTGGAAGCGTTAAGCACCAGGATATCCGAGCCGTTGTACACGCAATAGAGCTTTCCCTGATAGTAGGCGAAATTGCGGATGAGCGTGGGGTCGTAGCCGAACACTGAAGCGCTGATTGTTTTGTCAACGTTGGCGGCGGCTTGACAGCGGCGCCACTGCTTGGAGAGGTTGGTCAACAGTTTCTCGCCCAGGTGACCGGTGATTTTCACCGTCTTGGAATATGTAGTGCCGTCGGTGGTGTTCTTGACGGTAATTTTGTAGCCATCGAAATCGCCAGCGGCCATAGTGGAGGCGTCGGTGGGCGGGGTGAATTTCACCTTCACAGTGCCACCAGTTGAGCCAAGGGTAGCGTTGTCGACCGTGAACATGGAGTTGGAGGACGTTACGGTGATGTTACCCGAGAGATCGGTACCCGTAACGGTGAACGAGAGCGTCTCGGTAGAGCCGCGGCGCGTGTCAAAATAGAGGCTCGTGGTGGAGACCTTCAGCGTGGGGTTGGTCGTCGGGGTAGGATCGGGAGTGGTAGTGGTCGACGTTTTGGGATTGGTGATGTCCTTGCCGAGGGTTTGGTTGAAATGGTCGTAGAAGCCATAGAGGTGTCCGTTCACCCAGTTGGCGAAACCCTCGCCGGTTTCGTCTTTGAGGTAATTCCAGGCGCTTTGGTTGTCGACAAACTCGCCCTCGGTCAAGATGGCGGGCACAGAAGCCGAGCCGGTGATCACGGTCCAGCCGTTTCGCTGCACGCCGCGGTTGGTGCGCCCCATCTGCTCCAATAGCTGAGCTTGCACCTTGTTGGCGAGATTGAGGGAGTTGCCAGTCGTCCAGTAATACCATGTTTCGGTGCCCGAGGCTGTATGGGCAGTGGAGGCGTTGAGGTGGATCGAGCAGAAGATATATGGATCGTAGCTCACCGACATGGCTTTGCGCGTCTGCAGGGCGATGAATGTGTCGTCGAGGCGCGTGCGGCTAACGGGAGCTCCGAGGGCGGTCAATTTAGGATACAAGGTGTTGGAGCAAAGCAACACGAGGTCGGCCTCGTGGGGCTTGGTGGAATTGTAACCGCAAGCGCCGCAGTCGTGACCGCCGTGACCAGGGTCAAGCATAATGCGCAAGCCGCTCCAAGTGGAGGTGGCGTTGAGGGTCAAAGCCATGGCCACCGCGGCAAATATTGTAAAAATCTTTTTCATCGTATCAAGGTTACTTTAAGTCAGCGATATAAACTTGCCCGTCGGCATCGTTGGTGAAAAGAAGGCGCTTGCCGTCGGCTGAAACTGAGGGGTTAACCTCAATCATCGAGGATGTTGAGGTCAAGCGCTTGGCCTGGGCGTTGTCGACATTCACGATATAGAGGTCGCCCTCGAGGAATTTGTGGCCGTCGTCGTTGGTACGCTCCACAACCACTTGCGAGTTGTTGGCCCACGAGGGGTTGAAGCCGGCACCAAGTTTGCGGAAGCCTGTGCCATCGATATTGATAACGGCCAGGTCGTTCAAGGCGTTGAATGCCACACGCTTGCCGTCGGGACTAAGCGAGGGGGCGAACGATGGGCTGTTATACAGCACTTTCTGGTTGCCACGCTCGTCCACCAAGATCAGCTTCTCGCTGTCGCAAATAAACGACAGATTACGGCTTACAGCGGTGGAGGATTGCTCTTCCAATAGCTTGGTAGGCACTTTCTGCAAAGCCACTTGATGCAGGCGTTGACCGGGAGCGACAATCGATTTGGCCCCAGCGGCCGAATAACGCCAAGCTGCGGGTTGCATCGTCTCGGTGTCGTCGCTCAGGCGAGTCTTTTTGCCATACAGGTCGACGGTCCAGGCGGCATGGTAGCGGGTTGTCTCGTTGCCCGATTTCACCCAGCGGGTGTCGCGCACAAGTATTTCGCGGGAGTCGGCGCTCCACTGGTACATATAGCCCACGCCAAGGTCGTTGCTGATTTGGCGCATTGAGGTGCCGTCGGCGCCGATTAGATACAGGCCCTCGTATCCTTCACCAGTGAAAGCCACGGTGAGGCCATCGGGAGAGAACCGCGGGTTCTCAAAGCGGGCCGAGGGATCGTGGGTGAGCTGGCGCACGTTGCTCAGCTCACCGGTTTTCAAGCCCTGCGCCTGGGTTACTAGGCACCCAAGCGACACAGCTATTAACAACACAGATTTCTTCATTTCTATTTTGATTTAGGGTTTCTTAGAATATTATCTTGGAAGTAAGTGTGGGTCGACCCTCGGCTACGGCTCTCACGATGTACAAGCCGTGGGGCAGCGAGGTGGCATCAAGTGTGTCGCCACGACCGCTAAGCAAGAGTTGGCCCATAGCGGAGTACACCTCGATAATGTCGGCTGCCTCTGATGTCATAATCATCTTGTTGCGGCATGAGAGCAGCCAATCATTGGCGTCGATCGATTTTACCGCGGTAGCATCTTGCGAGCCGTCAAATTGGTAGTAAGCGATGCCCTGGGTAGGCACAAGTACCCACAAGTTGAGTTTGCCATCGGTTGTGGTCTCATAAGCGACCGAGGTGATAAAGTTGGTGTTGCGGTTGGAGCCGAGGCCCTCTGAGGGATAGATACCGATAGCATCGGTGACGTCGCTCTCACCAGCGGTAATGTCGGCCAAGACCAGCGATCCGTCGGCCAAGCCGCTTTCATTAGTGTTGCCATAAGTGGTGGCGGCAAGGTAACGGCGCGAGCCGAACGGTATAGCGGCAACGGCGGTAGCCTCGGCGGCGTGGCTGCCACCCAGAGCGGTCAACTCCATGCGTGAAAGCAACGAACCATCGGCGGCAAAATGCGTGGGCGCGTATTTGTCGCCGTTCACCCAGAATGTGCCGTCACTCTCCACGAAGATGCCATCGGTGAAGTTGGTGCCACCGCACACCTTGCCAAGGGCGATCGTCTCCGGGTCGGTAGAGGCTACACCATTGGTCACTTTGTAGCGAAGGATAGAGTAGCCGTTAGTGAACCACAGATAGCCGTCGTTAAGCGTACCTGAGGCTGCAAGCTGGCCGCCAAGGGAGAGGCTTGCGTGGGTGGCGTCACTGAGAAGCTCGCGTGGAGCAGAAGCGTCGTTGTCCCAGATGTATACCTTAAGGGTGTAGGAGTCGGTTACACGGTTGGAGGCGATTAGCTTGCCGTCGAATATCTGCACGTCACTGATTCGACACGTCGAGCTGGTCTCGGTAGTGCCCTCCACGCTCAGCGAGCCGGTCTTGATGCCGGTGTAGGCGTTGAGAATGTTTATCGACGGGGTGGCCGACCATGTCTTGTTGTTTACCACATAGAGCTTGCCGTCGTTGAACGCCAAGGAGCGCGAATAGTCCTGTAACGGCTCGGTATTCAGCCATTCGGAGGATTCGGCGACATTGCCGCGGGTCACGGAGTAAAGCCATATCTCGTCAAGACCAGTTACCTTGTCGTTGAAGGTCGAAGGCGTTGGGTCGGGATCAGGGTCAGGTTCCGGCTCGGGAGTAACGGTGCCAATACCTGTTAACGGAATGGAAACCGAGGTTGCCCCGGTGGAGGCGATTGTGAGAGTGGCCGTGTGTGTGCTGGCAGCGGTGGGTGTATAGGTTACGGTGACGGTTTTGCTCACCGACGTTGCGGCAGTTACCGAGGTGGGCGAAACCGCGAACATAGCTTTGTTTGTACCCGAAAGGGATAGCGTGGCGTTGGCAGTGAGGTCGGAGCCTTTGAGGGTGAAAGTTGCCTTTGACGACTCGCCTACCTCAGCCTCAAGCTCAATCTCCTCTACCGAGGCCGATAGCGTGGGGGTGGTCACAACGGGTGCCGCTTGGGCAGTGAAGTGATAAGCCTCGCGGGCCTTGGTGGTGATATTGGTGTTGGCTTCTCGCGGCATGGCGAAACCGGCGAGCTTCTTGTTGGTTGTCGACACGGCGTAGATGTTGCCGGCGTTGTCCCAGGCGTAGTCGTTGACGTTGGTGCCAAGGCCGTGTGTCACGCGATATTTCTCGGTAAGAGTGGGCACACCCGAGGAATAGGTGACGTCAAACACCGAAAATGTGGTTTCCGATGAGGTGATAACCACCTGCTTGCCGTTGGGGCTGAAGCGAATACCGCCACCTCCGCACACCATCGAGAAGTTGCGGAAGCGCTCGGTGCCCGACGATGAGCAGCATATCAACGACGGCTTCTCGGCCGTGGGAGTGGTCATGCTCTGACACAACCAGTAGTTGCCCTTGGAGTCGATTTCCACGTTTGCGAAATAGGACGTGCCAAGGATTTTCTTATTGTAAGGGCTGAATGTGGATGTGGGAGTTTTGCCGCTCCACGTTGTTGCGGTGCCAATCTTATACGTGTTGCAATGCACGCCAGTTTGACTCTTGGAGGAAAGCATATTGTTGTCGACTCCGAGCATCAGCAGAGTTAGGTCGTCTCCCTCCCCTTTGACATCGAATCCCACGTTCTGGGCCATCGAGAAGTTGCCGTCCGAGTCGGTCCAATACCACAGGGAGCTATCTAACGGGCCACCGGCCACCTGAGTGAACTTGGCGTTCTTGGTGATAAGCTTGGTGAGCGTGGGGAACTCGTAAAGCGGTGCGCAGTAGTTGGATTCGGAGGTGAAGAATATTCGGCCATCATCGGTGCGGCGTATCTTGCGGGGAACCGAGCCGTTATTGGAACCAGTGCCACCGGCGTCGCAGGTGAAATTGGTGTCGGTAAGGCCCTGACGGAAGCAGTAGGTGGTGTCGGTGCCGTTGATGTAGGTCACTGAGCCAAGGTTGCGGGGAGTAAAGAGATATACGCCTTGGCCGCCGCGCGAGTACGACCAATAGCCGCTCGACTTGGGCGTGCGCCCCTCGGCGGTGATGATGTAGCCGTAATATGGATCGTCGGTGTCATTGACCGTCTCCACCGTCTGTGGATAATAGAATTTACGCTCCTTGAATTTCACCACTCCGGCTTGAGCCGGACATTTCGCGGTGATGCCCCAGGAGTATTTGGTGCCCACGACAATGCCTTTGGCGTCATCGAGAATCTCGTCCCACGTGAGCTTGAATGTCTTGTTGCCGGCGGTGAGATAGCTGTCGGCAAGCGTCCATGTCTTGAGTGAGGTGGCGTTGTCGTCGCTGATGATGCGGAAAGTGGCGGCGTTGAGTGCGGCCGTGTTGGTCCACTTGAAGGTTACGCCTTCATCCGAGGTGGTGCAGGAGAAATTGTAGCAGAATGGGTTGGAGGTGCCGCTCACCGAGGATGCGTCGTAGGAGGTGACACCCGAGGTGGAGATGTCGCTCTCCTCTATATCCTCGGGGAAGTCGGGCTGAGCCTCGTCGTATACCACCACGGAGGCGCATATTCCACGCTGGTCGCTTGGGGTGTTGACATAGGAGCCGTTGATCACCATCTGTGCCGAGCCACCTGCGTCGCAAGAGATTACGCTCGAGGCTCCCCAATGCTGCATGATGTAGCTCATACGCGAGGTATTGCATCCGTTAGAGGTGCCGTAAGTGGCATCGGTCGACTTGTCGATTACGCACATTATCATCTTCTTGCCATCGGAGCTTACGCCATAGGCTGAACGGGAGTATACATCCTCGCCGTAGCCGTCGGGTGTTTGCACAGTGCCGTTGAGCATGGCCACCTGGTGGCCGGCCCACACGTTGTCGATACCCTCGATAGGCACGTTAACATCGCCCGAGGTGACGTGCCAATAGTATTTGGTTTGCACCTCGTCACCCACTTGCAACGTCGACATGATGGTCTTGGCCGTCTGAGTGCCCACAAGCACCAGGTCGTAGCTTCCGCGATAGCCCGAGGTAGCGTTGGGGGTAATGGCCTTGACGATATACTTGTTCCATTTGTTATAGCCTTCATGGCACCCCGACTTAAGGGAGCAGAAAATGTAGATTCCCTCGCCGTTGGCCATCTGGGTATTGGGCATGGTTGAGGCGTTGATCACTTTGATGTCGCGATCAGAGGGGAAATTGGCGTTGAAAGCCGCCGCGCGTCCGTTGTGGCAGTAGCGGTTAACCTCCTCGATGGTGATGATATTCTGGGTCTCGGAGGTCCCCCAACGAGCCGGGCACATCAGGCGCATGTAGGTTTGGTAATGGCCGGCGATAGCCTTGCCGGCACCCACGCCGCATACTCCTTGGGCGGTAGGACCGCCAACCCAGGTGTCGGAGCTATAGTTGGTTTCGGTGACTATCGTCTGATTCTGCATCAAGCCGCCAAGGGGGCAGGTAGTAGCCCATTGTCCAGCATCGGTCGACTGTGACGACATCGACCAGAAGGAGGCGTTTTGAATCACCAGAGGCTTGCGGCCTGCTGATTTCAAAGCGGAATAGCGGTTGGGCAACGTCTGGGTTGCAAACATTTTGTCGCTGCCAAGGGTCGTCTCAACGCGCACATTGGAGTTGGTTAAATCCACCTCCACAATCTGTACGTTCAACGACGTAGGAGCCGTGAACCGCAAGCGATGGTGCACGACTCCCGAGTTGAGTTGCTGGGTTTGTTTCTCAGTGTAAGTGTAAGTCTCGCCACCAGCGGTGAAGCTATCGGCCAGTAGGCTCTGCGGGCCGCACAGCGCGGCCAAGGTAAGTAGTATCGTTTCTCTTAGACGCATTATGTGATAGTGTTAGGGTGTTTCTATGCATGGCAAAGATAGCCAACCCTAATTAGTCACATTGTCGGGTGCGTCCCAAACATTTTAAGATTTGTTCAGATTGTGAATTTTGCCGATGAACTATGCCGCTCCGATGAGAAACGGGCGAAATACACGCCATGGGGCAAGGTGAACGTCATGGCACCCAAGCCTTTACCCCTTTGGCAGGCTACCCTTTCGCCAATACCGTTGTAAATCTCCACCTCGACATTGCTCGAGGTGTAACCAAACGTCACCAGAGCCCGATTGCCTTCAACTTTCACGCTCAGGGTCTTGGACGTGTCATTACTCACGCTCTTCACGCCCATAAAATCCTCATCATGTGCCGGCAACGAGGCGCCTTTGTAACGATAGTTGAAGCGACCATTAGGAGCGGCGTCGCCATCCGATATGAAACGCATCACGTCGGGCTCGGTCACCGAAACGTTGTCGGCCCACTTGAAGTCGAAATCAATATTTGTGTCGGACAAGCCCATGTCGGAGGCTTTCACGGCCAGCATCATGCGATTGCCGTCGTAGTAGCTTTCAACCTCGGCCAACTCTTGCCAAGAATACTCGGCACCTTGGCACCGCATCAGGTACTGCTTGCCATCTCGGTCCATCACAGCGTAGTCGTAGCCTCCCCAGCCGGTGGTGTAATCCTGGTCGGAGTTGATAAAGAGGGTCATCCACAATGTCTCGGTGTCGCCACGCTCCACAATTTCATCTACGGTTTCCACGTAGAAGTAGAATTGCTTATTGTCTTTGGTGACCTTAGAGAGGATAATGTCGTTGGTTTCGCGGTCGGCGCATTCTTCTGGCTCGGCTTTCGCATAGTAGAACTCGCAATCGCCCGGCTCGTCAACGTATTGGGTTGTTTCGGCATCCCATTGGGAGAAATTGCCCGAGTTGATGTCGATTTGGATATTTTGCGTTGGCTCTGGAAGGGCATGAGCGCCTTTGTATTTGCGTATGTTGCTTACCGTGAGCAGATAATGGTTGTCGCGAGTAAGGGCATTGGCACCAGGCTCGATGTCGCGGTTGAATTCCTCGTTATACACATCTACGAAGTAGCTCTCGCCGATTTTGGCAGTAGCTCCCGGGCGCACGTTGCCATATTCGGAGGTGGACTTGATTACGAAGCGCTGGGCGCACCATTCATTCCACTGCGTGATCATCAACACCGGCGCTTTCACCAAGTGGGCACGCTTCCATTGCTCCTGCAGGTAGAGGCCTTGGGCAGTTTGCTCGCACAGTCCCCACTTGTCAATAGCGGGTTGCTTGCCCGTAGAGGTGTAGCTCTTGCCTATCTTGGAAGTGGCGTGCTGAGCGGCTGAAACTGAGATCTGCTCGAAATATTTACGGCCATTGCTGTTGTATACCCATCCCGCATTCTGAGGGTAAAACTCGAGCCACGACCATTCTCCCTCGTTGAAGTCCATCCAAGCCCAGCAGTTGCGGAAGGTGAATTTGTCGTGATATTCCTGGGGAGCCTCCGATTTGTCGCAAAGGATAAGCGGCTTGCCATCGTACATGTACCAATAGTGGTCGTTTTCGGGGTCGGAGTAGAAATAGTCGTAAACCTTCTTAATCTGGATTGACAGCACCGAATGGAGCATAAAGGCCAGTTTCGGCGCTTTGAGTCCTAATGCCTCTCGACGGTCGACCTCGGCCATCACCGCTCGCACCTGCGACTCATATACCGTGCCGTTGGTGCAATCGAAGAAATACCAGTCCACGCCTGCATCCATCAGCATCTGCATGTGCTTGGCCACGATATACTGGTTGCCAGCCATATAATAGCCGAGCCAGGGTTTTGATCCCCAATGGAAGGCACCCTCCGAGTCCCAGTTGGGATTATCGGGATCCTCTTGGAGCAGTTGGGATATATCTTTCTTGAAGCCCGTGTGTTGCCAATGCCAAATATAGTAAAAGATGCCAATGGAATAGGTCCCTTCGGCGGCGGGAGCATCCAAGCCGTCGTCGGCCGTGAGCACGCGACGGCCAAGCTCGTCGTCACACACCCAAGTGTCGGGGAGCACTTCCGAAGCCCAAGCCGATGAGCAGGCGGTCAATGCGGTTGCGATTATCAGTGATTTTAATCTCATGGTTAAAGGTGTTGCAAATGTATGTATAATTTTCGTAACTCAAAAAAATTTTTACCATCCAGCGTTTTGCCAGTCGTGACCGGTGGCTTGTTTCAAGCGCACGGCCTCCTCGCCGGGGATGGGGAAACGCAGGTATTTATCAGCTGTGGCCTTGCTACGGGATACTACGAAGCGCTCATATCCACCCTCGGCCAAGGGGCGCATGCCGGTGACTGTTTCGGTGCCCGACAATGCCTTCCAGCGTCGAAGGTCGTAGAAGTAGTTGTCCTCGAAGGCCAGCTCCACTCGTCGCTCGTTGCGCATGCGCTCGCGGAACGCGTCGCTGCTCATGTCGTAGCCCAATCGTGGCATACCTACGCGATCGCGCAACTTGTTAACAGCGTTGACGGCCTCGCGGGGTGCCGTTTCCGATTCCGAAGCCTCGAGCATGCATTCGGCGTAATTCAAGTAAAGCTCGGCCAATCGGAATGCCTTGATTGCGCCATCTGAGTTGAGCGAGCGATCGGAAAGCGGGGAGCCGAATTTACGCAAGTAGTAACCCGTGCGGGTGTTGCGCACGTTGGACGACGAGATCGCGCAATTACCACCTTCGGCAGTCGAAACCAATGTCTCGCTTTCGGGGGACAATGGAGCGCCATTGTAATATACAGTGGCCATCAGTCGCGGGTCGCGGTTGGCGTAAGGATTGGCGGGGTCGTATAGAGCCGCGGTGGGGTTGATAATCGGCTGAAGGTGATCACTATCGGCATAGCCCAAGATAGGAGCGACGCCATCGACGGTCTCGTAGCAATCGATTAATTCTTGCGAAGGGCAGCTGCCGGCGCTGGTTTGGCCAGTGGTGGTGGGTAAGCCGTGATATTGCCAAATCGAGTATTGGCCGTTATAGCCCATAATGGTCTCGGTATCGGATGCCCCTCTTACGTCATACCCTCCCAAGAAATAGAAGTCGTAGACGTTGTAGGATTGTTTCAGGCCCTCCAAGGTGGGAGCAGTGGTATAAAGAGAGTAACCATTGGAAGTGCAACCTGTCAATGCCTCAAGGCACACCTCGGCTGCATCCTGCCATGTGAAAGTGCCGTCGTTGCTCAACGGCGATGCGGCAAACAGGGCTGCCTCCGACATTGTGGCCGCCGCGATGGCCTTCGACATGCGGAAGGCGTCGTTGTCGCTCGAACCTGAGTGCCACTCCAATTGCTCATTGGCGATTGCCTCGCGCGCGTCGGCGATAATCTGGCGGGCGACGTCGCAAGGAGTGGTTACTTCCACGGTTGAGTAGTCGTAGGTGTTGTCCGACGACACGCTGGTATCGTAATTGTCGAGCATCAACGGCACGGCCCCGTAGGTCTTGAGCAATTGGAGATAATAATAGGCGCGCAGGGCGTAGCACTCGCCACGGTAATGCTCACGCACGCTCTCGGTGTGGATCTCGGCGTCGGGAAGATAGTGGAGCATGGTGTTCACCTGGCGAATATAGGTGTACAGGTTCCACTGCTTGGGAGTACCTAAGGGGTTGGTGAACGAGGTGACAGCTCCTTGGTTCCACAGGCTGATCGACCCGCCGTTGGCGTCGTCGACGTCGGCGGCGTTGTCGGTGGCTCCCTCAATGAAGGAGTGGGAACCGTAGACGTGGCCATGGCCAAGGTTGAGGCCCTCGTAGCAATTGTTCATATAGGCGCCAGTGAGCTTCTGATTTTGGAAAATCTGGTCGAACGACAAGCGTCCGTCGGGATATTCCTCAATCTCGGTGCATGCGCCGAGCGTCACGCTCACGGCAAGGTATAAGAGTGATTTATAGCGTTTCATATCGGGGAATTAGAAGCTAAGGTTAAGACCAATCGAGAAGCTGCGATACAGGTAATCGGAAAGTCCGGTCGACTCGGGATCGAAGCTCTTGAATTTCATATTGGTGGAGGTGAAAAGGTTCTCGGCGGCGAAGTAGAATCGCAGCTGTGTAAGTTTCAACTTTTGCACGGTGTTGGTGGGTAGGGAGTAGCCCAGTACGAGGTTGCGAAGGCGAATATAGTCGGCTTTGCTCACAAAGAAGCTGTTGTCCTGTAGCGACGAGGAATTGGACGAAGTTAACGCCGGGTAACGAATATCCTGACCCGCGGCGTATCGTTCGGCGGTCCAAGCGTGGGTGTGCAGGCCGTTGACATATACTCCCTGATAGGAGTTCTCGTATACGCCAGCGCATGAGTAGAGCTGGTTACGACCTGTCTCGCCTTGGAAATAGAGATAGAGGTCGAAGCCGCGCCACATCACCTGCGCGCCGAAGCCGTAATTGAACGACGGCATTGTCTTTACGCCATCCAACGGGGCCTTGTCGCACTCGTCGATCACGCCGTCGCCGTTAAGGTCTTGGAATTTCAGATCACCGGGGCGAGGCTCGCGACCAGCGAATGTCAAGCCGCAGTTGTCGATTTCGTTCTGGGAGTTGTAGAAGATCGAGCCGTTGGAGCCGTCGACAAGGTAGCCGAATTGCTGCCCAATGGAATAGCCCGACGTGCGCGAGGGATAAGCGTAGCCCGATGACGAGTAGTCGAGGTCGCCGGCGTAGTCGATGCGGTTTTTGTTCCAGCCAAGGTCGACGTATCCGTTTATGGTCATGTGGTCGGCCGATGGGATTACGCCAGTGTAGCGGGCCGACACGTCCACACCCTGGTTATGGGTGCGGCCAATGTTGGTGTAGGCACGCGTGGAGGTGCTATGGCCTCCGGCCGTGGGCGTGGTGTTGTCGACGCAGAGCATACGGTTGAGATGCGAGCGGAAGTAGTCGACCGACAGCGACAGGGAGTTGAGCACGCGCAAATCGATGCCGTAATTCTGCTCATAAGTCTTTTCCCACGTCAACGTGGGATTGCCAAGCAAGCCCTCCGAGATGTGGGCGTAGGAGTAGAGCGAACCGATCACGCCTCCCCCACCCTGCTGGCGGTACTCGTCGGCGTAGAGATAGCGTGATGGGAAGTTCCAAAGGTTGTCGTATTGGAGGATACCGGCCGAAGCGCGCAGTTTCAACTGGTTGAGCCATGTCACTTGACGCAGGAACGACTCATTGTGGGCGTTCCAGCTCACCGAACCGGCGGGCGAAAAGTGGAACTGGTTACCCTTTGGCAATTGCTCGCTGCCGGCGTGATTGAACGAGGCTTGCACATAGTAACGGTTGTCGAAACCATATTTCACCTCGCCACTTAGCTGGATACGAGAGAAAGGCAACAGCCAGCCCGTGGAGGTAGAGCCATTGAGCTTGTCCTCGGAGAGATAAGTGAGGTTGGCGCTCACGTAATTTTTGCCAAATTCGCGCTGATATTTTATGCGTCCTTGGAAGTTCATGAAGTAGATGGCTGTGGAGGCTTTCGACCATGAGAGAGCGGCCTCGCGCTGGGTGCCGAGTAGGCTCCACCCGCCATCTCCGTCGCTCACGTAACGAGAGTAGTCGTAAGAACCGTGACGCACGCCAGTGTACTTGGAGTTGTATCCCAATATACCTTGCAGCGACAAGCCCTTTACCCATTGGTTGAGGTCGAGATTGAGGCCGAAGTTGGCGTTGATATTGGTTCCGGTGGTCTCTTTGGCGCCCGAGTAATTGATTTCGCCATAAATGGGGTTGGCGAAATTCTCGTCGGTGACGATTTTGCCGTCAACCACTCCGCCGGGAGTTGTGGGAGGAATGATATGGCAAAGATTGATTATGTCGTAGTCGCTATCCGATCCGTTTTCGCGGGTGATGCGCATCGACGAGTACATCCAAGCCGAGAGGAAGGGAAACATCTTGATGTCCAAGTTGGAGGTGACATTGAAGCGGTTGGTCCAGGGCGTGGGGTCGTATTTCTCTTTCCAGTCGGTCTTATACAGCCCGGTCTCGTGCTCAAAACCGCCGTTCACGTAATATTTCACGCGCTCATTGCCGCCGGTGAGCGAGATCGAGTAGCGCTGGGCCGTACGGAAATTATGGAGATACTGGTCACGCCAATTGTTATTGTATCCTTGACCCGACTGAAGCAGAGAAAGCTGGTCGGCCGAAAATGCCGATGCCAGGCCGTCGTTGGCCAGAGCTTGGTTGCGCAACGTGGCGTATTGGTATCCGTCAACCATATCGGCTGTTTTGGTGGGTTTTTGGAAGGCGAAATTGGCTGTAACCTTCACGATGGTGTTGCCCGTGAAGCCGCGCTTGGTGTTGACCACGATCACACCCTGCGCGCCTAAGGGACCATAAATGGCTTTGGCGGCAGCGTCCTTGAGGATTTCGACGCTCTCAACAGTCAAGGGGTCGATATCGCTGAGCGTCAACGTGGTGGATGGCACCCCATCGAGCACAAGCAGGATGGGCGAGCCGTTCTGCGACTGCATACCTCTGATTTCACCATTGTTGTAATATCCGGCAAGATGCCCCTTGACGGCCTCGTCGAGCGTGGCCGACGGCGACAGGGTGATGATATCCGAGCCAACCTTCACCGTGGCGAGGGTGGTGGTGTCGTTGGGATGGCTCAACCGCGACTGGACGAGAGTCGAGTCGGGATTTTCAGTGGCCCACGCCAGAGCCGGCACCCCCATGGCTAATGCTAAAATTATATGTTGATATTTCATAATGTGTATCAGTTTTGAGGGTTACCAGCCATAATTTTGCCAGGATACTCCCGTCTGGGATTCAAGCGTTGAAACTTCATTAAGAGGAATGGGCAGGAAGTGCCATTTGGCCTCGGAGGATTGCTTAGTGCCCACCACAAAGCGGGTGTACTTGGTGGAGAAACCACTTTGGATAAGCATACCGGTGCAAACTCTCTCGCACTCAATAGGCTCGGTGCCAGTGGTCCAGCGGCGACAGTCGAAGAAACGGTGTTCCTCAAACGCCATTTCTATGCGGCGCTCGTGGCGCACTTTCAATCGGGCATCGTCGATGCCCGAGGCGGTGACATCCACCGAGGGATCAAAACCAGCACGATGGCGAATCTCGTTGACCAATTCCATAGCCTCACCGATATGACCGGCCTCGGCGGCAGCCTCAGCGGCGTTGAGAATCACCACGCCTAAGCGATAGAATTTCCAGTGACCGTCAGGCTGGTTGCCCGAGGCATAGGAATTGTAATGGTGATATTTGCGGAAATAATAACCGGTGCGGGTGTAAGTGCGTGATTGTGAACGCACCTCGCAATTACCACCCTCCTCGGTGCGCACCTCAGCACGCTCGGTGCCGATGTAGATTATCGACTTGTTGTGGATAATCGTTGCGTCAAATCGCGGGTCACGACCGTCGTAAGGGCGCTTGGCATTGTAACCCGAGTCGCTGGTATAGTTGGGCTGCAAGTGATCGGTGTCGAGATAAGGGTTCTCCAGGTCGAGCACGGGCTTGCCTGTCTCAAGCATATCATAGGAGTCGACCAATTCTTGTGAGGGAACGTTGGAAGCCGAGTAGCAGTCTTGCAATGGCGTGCCATTGACGTACCATTGCTGGTGGTTGACGTTGGGATTATAGAGTATGGTCTCACGGTCGGCCGGAGAAGTGCCGAGCGACTCGTCTTGGGCGAAATATTCACCGTAAGCCGAGTTGTAGTTGTCGGTTTGCATCTGGGTGTAGAGCTCGTAACCGTTGGAACGAAGCTTGGAAAGAGCGTCCATGTTCACTTGGTAGGCCCATTCCCAAAGGTTTTCGCCGTTGTTGTAAAGGGTGGAGGCGGCAAATAGGGAGGCTTCGGAGGCGATAGCGGCCGCCACGGCCTTCGACATGCGGCGCGTCTCGTTGCCACTACTTAGTCGCCAAGGTAGATTATCGTATGTCATAATGTCTTGACACTCCGAGACGATCCATTTCAACACGTCGACGGCTGGCTGCCGCCGAGCGTTCTCAAATGTAGCGTCCACGCTCACTACGTAGTCGATAATTGGCAGGTCGCCAAACCATTTCACCATCTGCAGGTAATAGAAAGCGCGCAGAGTGCGACATTCCCCCTCGAGGCGTTTGCGCACGTCCTCGGAGCGCACCACAGCCGTGGGGATTCTTTCCAGAAACACGTTACAGGAGCGTATTGACGACCAGTATCGGGTCCAATAATGGGTGTCGAAGGCGTCCTCGCGGTCGTTCATGTCGAAGATATTGCCTCCCACAGCCGACGAGCCTTGGCCACGGTAGGCCATAATCGCACCGTGACCCTCGGTGTCCTCATTTGACCACGACTCGTCGCTGAGCGACGTGGGGAGGTTCTCCATCCAGTAATACATGTGCATTTTCTTGGGCATCGCGGCATAGGCTCCCGATAGGTAGGCCTCGGTGTAATCGGCGTTGGCGAATACCTCATCCAAGGTCAAACGACCATCGGGGGTGATGTCAAGGTCGTCGCTGCACGAGCACAGGGCAATCAAGCCCAAGCATGCCCAGCGTGACAATTGTTTATATAATATGCGGGTAATCATGGCGATTAGAAGTTGATGTTAAGTCCACAGGTGTAGGTTTTGAGCAACGGGTAGTCGAGGAGCGACGATTGCTCGGGGTCGAACGACTTAGTGCGCAGGTGCTGCCACGTGTACAGGTTTTCGGCCGACACGTAGAAACGGATTTGCGACATTCTGAGCTTGCGGGTAATCTTCTGGGGAATGGTGTAACCCAAGGTGATGTTCTTCAAGCGCAGGTAGGAGGCGTCCATAATGTAATAGGAGTTGGCCACATGGGAGGGAGAGGCGGTGTTGGTCAAGCGTGGTGCCGTGATTTTCTCGCCGGCGGCGTAACGTTCGGCGCTCCATCGCTCATCCAGGAAGTCGTTGAAATATTTCGAACCGTTCTCCTCAAAGATGCCCCAACCCGAATAATATTTGGAGTATTTGCTCACGCCTTGGAACATGATTGAGAAGTCGAATCCGTAGGCGTTGGCCGTGGCACCGAAAGAGTAGGTGTACTTGGGCAGCAGCGATGAGTAGCCAATCGGAGCTTGGTCGCGGTCGTTGATCACGCCGTCGCCGTTGAGATCCTTGTAGATAAAGTCGCCGGGCAGTGGCGAACCGCCCTCGATCTCGTATTTGAGTCCGCGCAGGGCGATATCCTCCTCCGAGTTAAAGAATCCCGAGCCGTCGCGACCGGTAGCAGGGTCAACCGTATGGTCGATCACGTAGCCCCAGCATTGCCCGAGCATAAAGCCTGTGGAGCGGTAACGATAAGCGTAATCCTCGGCGAGAATCGACTCGTCGGCCTCCAGCACCTTGTTGGTGTTGTAAGCCACCGATCCGTTGACCGTGAAATTGAGATCCTTGTTAACCGGGAAGTAGTAGGAACCTGTCAACTCATAGCCCTTGTTGCGAATCTTGCCCTTGTTGACGCGGGGAAGCAACGAAGATGACATGCCCGAAATCATCGGCACGGTGTTGCGAGCGATAAGAATGTCGGAGCGGTTCTCGATAAAGTAGTCGAAGGCCATATGAAGATTGCGGAAAAGCGTAAGGTCGACACCATAGTTGTATTTCCAGGCTGTTTCCCAGTGGATGTCGGGGTTACCAAGCATCACCTCTGAAATCTTGTAGGCATTGCCAAGCGACGGAACGCCAAAGCTCACCGTGGCCGACTGGTAATAGTTAACATTGTCGAGATAGAGGAATCGGGTAGAGCCCAAGCCGTCGTTACCCACCTTACCGATTGAGGCGCGCAGCTTAAGCATGTCGAGCCAATCGCGAGTGTAGGGGTTGATATAAGGCTCGTTGCTGATCACCCAGCCAAGGGAGAAAGCGGGGAAGAAGCCGAAACGGTGCTTGGGTGCAAACTGCTCGGTGCCGTTGTAACCCATATCCACCTCAGCAAGATAGCGCGAGTCGTAATTATAGGTGAAGCGGGCCGAGGTGCCTATCATGTTATAGGGGATATCGCCCGAGTCGCCCTCGCGCTTGTCGCGCTGGAACAGAAGCATGCCCGTCACGTTGTGCACCTTGTTAAATGTGCGGTTGTAATTTACTTGAGCTTGAAGGTTGAGGAACCAATTGGAGGTAACCGAGCGACCAAGGCCAAGGGCGTCGTCACGCTCGTCGGAGCCATCAAATGTGTAAATCGGGAAATCCAATCCCGATGGGTTGCGCTCGTATTGGTACACCACGAAATTCTTGGTGGCCCAAGAATTGGAGCTACTGCGACTCTGGTAGCTAACCAGGCCTTTGATGCTCAATCCCTGGGTAAGAAAACCAAGGTCGATTGTCAACGTGCCTATTGCGTTGATGCCCGAACGGGTAGCCAGATTGTAACCGGCGCGATTCATAAGACCATAAGCCGGCTGAAGCGACTGGGCAGGATCCTGAATCACTTGGCCAGGGACCACATCGTGGGTCAACACGCTGCCGTCGTCGCCAGTGCCTCCCGAGCGCACTTGCACTCCCTCAATAGTCAACGGTCCAGGAGTTGTCGGGCGAGCCGTGATAGCGTCGGCCCACATTGAGGCCTCCTCGCGGTTGGTGCCGTTCACCTTCTCGATAAAGCTGGAGAGGTCGAGCGAGGCTTTCACCCACTGCGAGAATTTGTAGTCGATATTGGAGCGCAGGTTGTAGCGATTCATCTGGGCCTGGGGGTTATAGCCGAGTTGCTCCTTGGATTCGCAGTTGTACATACCACCCTGATAGACGTAACCGGCGTTGACGAAGTACTGCACTTTGTCGGTGCCACCGCTCACGTTGGCGTTGGCTTGCACCATCGAAGAATGGTCCTTGAACAGGATGTCGCTCCAATTGGTGTTGGGGTACCAATAGGCGTCGCTGGCATTGGCGGGACCACCGGTTTTCCAAGCGTCAAAGAGGGCCAGCTCATCGTCGGAGAATGCGGCGGGCATTCCCTCGTTGGCGCGTGACTCGTTCAACAACCGAGCGTAATCCCAGGAGTCGCGACGATAAGGCTTGCGGGCGAACGACTGTTGGCTATATTGCACCGAGCCGCTCACTTGCGCCTTCCCTTGCTCGCCACGGCGTGTGGTGATAAGGATAACACCGTTGGCACCACGCACGCCAAACACGGCGGTGGCCGAGGCGTCCTTCAGCACCGAGATCGACTGGATTTCGTTGGCGTCGATGTCGCGAATCGACTCGCGAGGCACGCCGTCGACCAGAATCAGCGGATTGGTGTCGTTGTAGGTGGCAGCGCCGCGCAGGTACATATTCACCTCGTCCTTGCCAGGGGCGCCGTTTGTTTGGATGGTGGTCAAGCCTGGGAGCTTACCGGCGAGGGCGGCAGTGAGGTTAGGAGCCGATGATTTTTTGATTTCGGCGTTGTCGACCGAGGCGATAGCTCCTGTAACTGACACTTTCTTTTGCGTCCCGTAAGCCACCACAACAACGTCGTCGAGCATCGTCGATGACGGCTTCATTGTAACCTTGACAGGCGTACCAGCCTTGGCCTTCATGGTAACAGGCTCGTAGCCGATAAAATTGATAAGCAGCGTGGGGGTGGCACTGCTGGTCACCAGGGTGAAATTGCCGTCGATGTCGGTGGCCACAGCGTTGGAGGTGCCTTTTTCAAGCACAGTCGCTCCGGTAAGCGGCTCGCCGGTCTCGTCAAGGATCGTGCCTTTAATTGTGGCTCCCCAACTCAACGCCGGGATCAGCAGTCCCACGAGCAACAGCGTCAAGCGCCGCGGTAATGATTGGTTGTAATGTCGTTGCATTATGATTGGTATTGTTTTCACGGGGGTTAGCTTTGGAGTTTCATGGTAGTGCAAAGCTATTGACAATCCGAGGATTGGCATTTTGCATTTGTTCACAAATTTGTCACGTTTGTTCCATCGGTCGGGAGGATAGTGTTAAACGTCGGGCTGGACACTTACTTGTCCATTATTGTTGGCTACCAACCTCCATTTCCCGGGGCTAAGGGGCACCTGAGTCGTCGCACGAGAGGGCAACGGGGATGGAAGTTGCACAATTGCCGTGCTGCCGTGTGGCACTTCCACCATCATTATTACCTCTTCAGGTGAATGTGCGATTTTAACGCTCCACCCTTGTCGCTCGTACTCCACCTTGGACACTTGCCCGGAAAGTATGGGGGCTATGACGACATGCTTCATTCCGGGCTCGCCAAGGTCGGGTCGTAAACCGACTAAACGACTGTAGAGAAAAGTCAACACCCCGCCGAACATCGGGTGGTTGTGGCTGTCGGCGCCGTCCCATTTTTCCCAAAAGGTGGTGCTACCCTGCTCAAGCCAGTAAGCAGGCGAGGGAAACGTGTGTTGCGTGAGAATTTCCAAGGCGAGATCTATCAGCCTGGCATCGGCGAGCACCTCTCCTAAGTATCGCGAGGCGAAAATGCCGGTGTCGAGATGTCGGTTGCAGCGATTCACCAAGTTGTCACGCAAGCTGTTAACTACCCGACTTCTTTCAGTGGAGTCGGCTGGAGCGTCCATGGCTAAGGCGAAGACATTCCCACCACAGTTGCCATAACTGCCTGCCTCGGGATTGTAAAATTTATTGCGAAAGGCCTGCTTGGTGGAAGACGCTATTTTGCTCCATTTCTCGGCTTTATCGCTGTAACCCAATTCCTTAGCCGCCTTTTTTACCCGATCGACGCAGAGCCAAAGATAGAATGTGTGCACAAGGTTTTGACTTGGCAGGTCGCCCGGAGCGCACCAATCGCCGAGGTTAAGCCAATACATAGGTTCGGAAGATCCTAAATTGGCTCTTTGAGCGAGCATAGTGCCGTCGGGAAGCAACCACGTGAGCATATACTCGGCTTGGCGTTCCATGGCGTTGAAATTGTCGCTTAAATCTTGTGGGTTGCCAGTCCAAAGGTATAAATCCCAGGGCATCAGCGACATAGCCGCCCCCCAAGCGGGGCCTCCCCCACATCCTGGTTGCCAAGGTGCTCCATTGGGTACATAGCCTGTTTCGGGAATTTGGGCATCTCGCATGTCACGAATCCACTTGCGATAAAATTGGGCACCGTCGAAATTGTACATCACCATTGGCATAACCACTTGGCCATCACCTGTATAAGGCGCACTCTCGCGTTGAGGGCAGTCGCTGGCAATTCCACCATGGAAATTATCCAATTGAGTGCGTTGCCAAGCATGCACCAATTGGTTAATCACCGAGTCGGAACACTCAAAATGCCCATCGAGGGGAATATCCGTGTTAATTGCCTGTGCGATTACCTGGGGCACGCTGTCCAAGCCCTCAACGGTTACCTTGCTGAATGTCCACCACGAGAAACGAGGGGCATATTCCTCATTATCGCAACTCCCTATAACATAGCTATTTACCCCTTGTGGCATCTCATTGTGGTATTGGATGTTAATGCTATCACCTGGGTGTCCGTTTATTCCCTTGAGATAGACACGGCCTGCGATTTCCTCGGGGAAATGGAATGTGTAACTTCGCGAAGATGTGGAGGTTACGCTATCGGGAAGCCACACTGAGGTGATCTTGTCGGTAGGGCAATCTTGTAGCATCAACTCGCCGCCTGGGGGTTGACGCAATGCTACCTTTTGCCAACCATCTGATTCATCGTCGATTGTACACCACTTGGGATTATCCTTGCGGGCATCATAGACCTCGCCCTCGAAAGTGCCATTTAGTCCAATAGGCGACGGCTTGGATTCCCAATTGGAATCGGTAACAAATTGATCTGTAGTGCCATCAGCGTAAGCGATATCGATGCAGGCTATACCTCGGGGCGAACCGAAAGGCGACACCCACCCAGTGGTGGAGTCGTAAAATCCATTGCCAAGCCACATTCCTGCCATATTATCTCCTTGCTTCAAAAGTGGGGAGATGTCGTATTGGAGATACATCACGCGATAGTCTGTTGGGGTGTCCTCAATGGCTATAGGGTAATATTTCAGGTCGTTACGCGGCCCGTAGCAGGTGAAAGCGGGCACGAAGTAGTCATCCCCTACCCTATGGCCATTTACATAAAACTCGAAGTAGCCTAATCCTGTCACCCGGGCGGTAGCCTTGGCGACAGGCTTAGTCGCATTAAATCGACCTCGTAGCCAAGGAGATACGCCCAAGCCATGAGAATATGCCTCGGGACCAGCGGATTTTGACGGCTTCTCCCCTTGCCAAGGCGCTCCTATCCATTGGGCGCGGGACATTGGCCTGGTCCTATCGTTTAAATCGCTGAAATCCAATGATATGCTCGTCCCTTGAGAATAGATACCCTCGGTGTCGGCCATATCAACTCCTTTTAATCTCACCTTCCAATCCATGCCCCCAAAGTTACCGACTAAACATCCTTCCTCTATGTCGATTTTACCTTTACTCGGATCGTAAGTTGGTCGTAATCGTAACTTCCCATTTTTGGAGGATACCCGCATACTGTCGGGATAAAAAGCGATTGTGAAATCGCCCTGGGTTAATTGAAAATAATTGGGGGAATCATTATAGGTGATTTTGCCCTTCGCCTCTTTCCAAACTCCCTTAAAATCAACGATTTCAATGGCTATGCGAGCGGCTTCCTTGCCATCGCTCCAGCAGTTGCCATCAAAAAACGCGGGTGTGAAATAGAAGCAAGAGGATGTGGAGCATACCGAGTCGAGATAGCCTGATTTCCAGTTTTCGTCAAACAGATGTAAATCCCTGATTGACAGCCTTCCATCCTGCTCCACCATCAAGTGACAACGATAGCGAGGACCGTTCACCCATATCGCCTTACGTTTGTCATCTCCATAGGAATCGGATGTAGTGGTGACAGTCAAGGGTGTTGTGGAATAAGAAGAGCGAAAACGCCGGGCGGTCTCTCCAAGCGTTTCCACATTGATTTTACCCTGGGAATCAAGACGTTGCAATTCTTTCAACTGGTAGCGCAACCCGCCTTGAATAGCATCCCACCCGAAGGAGTTTTCCTGTCCTGCTTGAGTGTATACCAGTCCGTGTCGTGGCGTGTTATAAAGTTGTTTAAGATACCAGTCAACCCACTGAGTATTACCGCCATAGGATGGATAAACAGGCTCCAATGTGGCGACATCCTGGTGTCTTCCCCCCAACCCACTTTCGTATTGTCGTAAAGGGTCGGATCCAAGCATGCGGAATGTCACCACATCGATTTGATTATCAGAGTGTTGAGCGGGTATAAAGAAGTTATGCTTGGATGGATAGTAACCACCTTGCCAATAACCTCCCCAAAGGTTGTAGCCGTCGGTGCCAATCTGGTCGCGACACACCGCCGCTCCCCCCACTCCATATCTATCATGCATATACTCAAGCGTTTTTGCATCGATAAACCAGGAGCCTACCACCTTAGGGTAACACCCGAACACATCTTGGAATTTCTCCATAGCCACATCCACCAATCGCAGGCGTTGCTCAGGAGTATAGCCGATTGAGAAACCCACATTGGCGTGCCAATCCCATGGGAAGCGACCACGCCACGGGATTCCCGCGGCCTCAACGTGAGGCTCGGTAATCTCCCACCACAAGCCCATCTCGTGCTCATTCTTAACTGCCTGAGCCATAAGGCGTTGATAGGTGAACGCATTAAGGGCGTCGTATTGAAGAAGCCAGGTGGCCTTGATTCCCAATGAGTCGCAGAGGGCTAATTCATTTTTGGTGGTTTCAAAGAGATAATCATCTGTGAATCGGGCCAATACAGGTTCGATTTTCGAGCGAGGCTCGGTTAAGCGCACGAAGTTGATAACGTTGGCAACCGGGGTTTCCCCCCTGGTTGCCAACGACACCAAGCTTAACATAATTATTAACCAATTGCGTATCATCGGTATAGATAATTGTAACAGTAAAGCCAAGCGCCGGCGGTCCAACCCATGAAGTTGCCGATGTTGGCATACTCATCGGCGGCATCATGGTCGCCCGTCAAGCCGTTGTATTTTTCCCAAAGTTGGCCAGATTGGTCATACATTCGGGTGATAGTGTCAAGGTACTTCAGAGCCAGGCGTTTAGCATCGTCATGGTAGCCATATCGGTCCAATCCTCCCACAGCCACTACCAACAACGGTGCCCAGCAGTTGGGATAGTCCCATTGGTAAATGATGTCGTGGTCAGATTTTTCGCATGCCGTCAAGCCATAAGGAAGCTCCAGATAATCAAGGGATTGCATAACGGACTTAGCGGTTGCTTGGTCGGCTAATCCGGTGTAAAGTGGGAAGAAGATGGCTGATGAAAGCACGTTGCTACGCTTTTCGTTACGCCAATCGTAATCGTATGGTATATGTGTCTTGGAATCAATGCAATAGCGATTGAAAAGACGTTGACGCTGCTTTGCCGCTTTCTCATATTGAAGCGCGTCTTTTTCACGACCTTGCAAGCGACACATCCTAGCCAACGACTGCTCAGTGCCGTAGATCAACGCGTTGAGTTCCACAGGGTTGTAATCCATGCAACGGTGCTGGAAACGAGGATTGAAATCCCATCCGCTTTCAGCCTCGGCCAAAAGGTGACCTCCAGCCTCCACTCGCTGCTCGCGAGTGAGCGTGGAATCGGGTTGTTGACGGAAACGCCACGTGGTGATTGCTCCATAAAAGCCATCAAGAGCGTCGTCGGTGCTGTTGTGGCCGTATCGGGTGAGTCCGTTGGGGGCGATACGTTCCTTCATCCAGAAATGATACTCTTGTTCCAGAGAGGGCACGGTGGCTAATACAGCCATTGAATCCACTCCAAAGCTTAGTAGATCCCTGGCCATCAAGGCGGCAAATGGAGGCTGACTACGGTCAACCAAATCCGCATTGTTGCCATTGGGCATATACCCAAAGCGGTCGATTAACGCAATGATATCCAGATAGTTGTTGAGCGCTTGCTCGGTGTCGCCATCAATCAAGAGGCCGAGATTGGTAAAATAAGTGTCCCAATAATACATATCCTGGAAACCGTCGCGCACGCATGGTACACTGTAGGGATATGGCAAGCCGAATCGACCAGCGGTATCCTCGGGGAGCGAACGCACCGACCGCGGCAACGTCTCATGTATGTGGTGGCGAAGGGCTTGCACGTTGGCTGGAGCGTCGGTATGGCGCCATGTAAGCGTGTCGCTACTAAGGTCGCGAGAATTGGGCCCGATCATCACCACAAACTGGCCATCGTCCCAGCGCCATTGCTCGGTTTCGGGGTCATAATATTGGAGCATATCGGGAGTGATGGAGAATGTAACCTTGCGTTTTTCTCCCGGGCGCAACTCCACTCGCTGGAATCCTTTCAACTCTTTGACGGGGCGCGAGATAGCGGCCACTGGATCATGGAGATATAGCTGCACGACTTCGGTTTGAGGCATTTGGCCTGTATTGGAGAGGGTCACCTCGGCCTCCACCGATGTCTTCTCGCCCACCACATCCTTGGAGGACAACGACATAGGGCTATACTCAACCGAGGAGTACCCTAAGCCATACCCGAATGGATACAACGGCTCGTTGCTCACATCGAGATATTTGGAGGTAGCCCAAAAATCGGAATACGGTCTACCCGTGGGTAATGCGTTATAATACAAGGGAATCTGGCCGATATGCCGGGGCCACGTGGAGGTAAGTCGGCCAGAGGGATTCACCTTGCCAATGAGCAGATCGGCCAGGGCTTGTGAGGCTCGTGTACCGCCATGCCAACCTTCAAGGATGGCGCTGATTTGCTCATCGGAGTCCCAGTCAGGTATTGCCAAGGGACGACCCGAGAGGAGCACTATCACGACGGGCTTGCCGTAGGATTTAGCCTCCTCAACCGCGCGTTTACCACTTTCAGGGAGTGAAATGTCAGCGCGACATTTGGCCTCGCCAGTGAAGGAGGCTGGCTCACCCGTGATGCAAAGGATAACATCGGCCTCTTGTGGTGACACCAAGCCTACTACGCTATCGAGAGTCTCGCGGGGAGTGCGCAGGATTGGCTCATCGTAATTCCAGGCCCAGCATCCGCGCAGGTCTCCTCGAGCGTCGGCCATATCACCTGTCAGAGCCACTTTAACACCTGGCTGTAAGGGCAATACACCATTATTTTTAAGTAAGACTGCACTCTCGGCGGCCAATTGTTGAGCCACATCCAATGCTTCCTCGGGGGAGGGCGCCTCTCGAAAATAACGATAAGGGTCATCGAATAGACCCAGCTTCATCTTGGCCAATAGCACCCTGCGGCAAGCCTTGTCGATATCCTGTTCAGTGATCAGCACTTGATCCAAGGCATCCTTGAGACAAGCAGAATACAGGCCGGAGCATAAATCCATGTCGGTGCCTGCCATGAGAGCCTGCACCGCGGCGTCAACCGCTCCCGAGGAAGTGCCATGGGTAATAGTTTCGGCCACGGAATTGGCATCGGAAATAACAAAGCCCTCGAATCCCCACTTTTTGCGCAGCAACTCGTTGAGCAGCCAAGCGTTGGCAGTCGCCGGAACGCCGTTTACCACATTGAATGACGACATCACTGAACCGGCACCGGCGTCCACTCCAGCCTTGTAGGGTGGCAGATAATAGTTGAACATCGTGGCATCGTCCATGGATACCGTATTGTAATCGCGTCCACCCTCAGCGGCGCCATATAGAGCGAAATGCTTCACGCAAGCCATTATGGTGGAGTCGGCCGTAAGGTCAGAGCCTTGATACCCACGGATTTGCGCCTCGGCTATACAGGCTCCGAGCCAAGGATCCTCGCCAGCACCCTCGGCGATGCGTCCCCATCGCGGGTCGCGGCAGATGTCGACCATCGGGGCGTAGGTGTGGCAAATACCGTAGCTTGAAGCCTCCTTGGCTGCCATCCTTGCCGCTTTTTCAATCAACGTCAGGTCCCATGACGAGGCAGCGGCCAATGGGATGGGAAAGGTGGTGCGGTAGCCATGCACCACGTCCAATCCTATTATCAACGGAATCCCGTGGGGAGAACGCTCCACGGCTGCTTTCTGTGCGTTGTAAGCTCCTTGAGGATCGTGTCCACCAACCGAGCCGATTAATCCTCGGGAAATCGCCTCTTCAAGTCCCACGGCGCTTCCCACAACCAAAGGAGTACCCACAACGCCGAAGTTGGTTTGGCCAATCTTCTCATCAATGGTCATTACCGACATCAGCGAATCCACAAATGCGGATTCGCTGGCCAACTTGCGACAATTACCACTAAGGGCAATTAGACCGCACACCAATATAACAGTAACATGTTTCATCGTTGGGCTCGGAAACTATTGTCGGTTTCTACTTTTACGCCCTCAGGGGCTTCCACCAAGCATTGAGTCTTCCCCCTTTTGTCCTTCCAGGCCTTGACATGAATAGGCCCTTGGGGAGTGGGAACGTCCCCTTCGGCATTTACAAGATTGCCTAACGTGGGCTTGACCTCCACTTGGGCGCAGCCCGGGGTCAACGGTTTCACACCAAGCACATTACGCGATAGCCACGACGTAGGACCCGACGCCCAGCCATGACACAGGCTCAGTCGCAACCCCTTGTAGCAATAGGCCCCGCCATCGGCGTGTATGTCGTATTTCCCATCAGGTACTATCTGGTCGATTCTGCCCGCATTGGCCACCTCGGGATAGGAAAGGTCCTCCCAGAATGTGGTTGCACCCAAGTCGAGCATTGCGCCCCAATACTGTTTCATCATCTCCTGCGCCTCAGCCATATGCCCCGTTTGTGCGAGCGCCTCAAGCATATAGTATCCGTAGAACGTGGAGAACGCGTCTACGCCATTGTCAAGGATTACCTTGGCGTCGTTTTGAGGATTGGTTGACATTCCAGCTATTATAGCCAAAGCGGCGGCCTGACTGTTGCCTGCACAATCGGGGTGGTGACGTTCCAGCCTTCGCAAGCAATCGCGGGCCGTGGAGGCCATGACTTTGTCGCCGATCTGCTCGCCCAAAACGCTCGCGCATTGCATGGACCAATGAGTTAAGGCTTGCAACCCACAATGAATTGCCTCAGGCTTGTCGGATGTGGGCCAATCGAGGAATCGTGCCCCATCGAGATGCTCCACGCCATCTTCGCCAACCTTTGATGCAATTTACCCCAGTTCGGGATAAAAAAGTGGCATAATTATTTGATAATGTGGG